>JBFLZB010000136.1 GCA_040756475.1 Thermodesulfobacteriota bacterium | reverse complement strand
ACGGGCGTAACCGGTCGAGCGCGGATCCGGTCCGGTTCCTCTGTAGGAGCCAGCTCCTGCTGGCGATGTCGGCCGAAGGCCGACCCTTCACCCTGCCGCTAGCGTGGCAAGTCGCCTGCGGGAGCAGGCTCCTACACTCGTTTCTCGTTGTCCTCCGGATGGAGAGCGGCCGGCCGGTTACGCCCCCCTCGAACTCGCTTCGACACCCGCCCCCTGCGCCTGGAGGGTCTCCCATGCCGACCGAGAGCTGGTTCGCCGCCCTGCTGCAGTGGAACGTGGTCCGGGGGGACCCCAAGGCCAACCTGGAGCGGGCCCAGGCCCTCCTCGAGGCGCTGCCGGAGCGGCCCGGCCTGGTGCTGCTCCCCGAGCTCTTCAGCACCGGCTACGCCCTGGAGAACGCGCCGGAGCTTGCGAAGGGGGCCCCCGCCACTCTGGAGACCGTGGCCGCCTGGGCGCGAGACCGGGGCTGCCTCGTGGCCGGGAGCCTCCTCCACCCCTGGGAGGGGGGCGTCGCCAACGCTGCCTTCCTGGTGGAGCCCGGCCCCACGCGCCACCCCCTCTACCCCAAGGTCCACCTCTTCCGGCCCATGGACGAGCACCGGTACCTCGTGCCCGGCCGGGCCCCCGTGGTCTGGGAGAGCTCCCTGGGGCGGCTGGCGGTGGCCACCTGCTACGACCTGAGGTTCCCGGTCTTCTGCCGCCGCCTGGCGCTGGCCGGGGCCGAGGCGCTGCTGGTGCCCGCCCAGTGGCCCGCCCCCCGAACTCCCCACTGGGAGGTCCTCCTGCGGGCCCGGGCCGTGGAGAACGCCTGGTTCGTGCTGGGCGCCAACCGGACCGGCCGGGACGGGGAAACGGTCTTCGAGGGGGCGAGCCAGGCGGTCGACCCGTGGGGGGAGGTCCTCGCCCACGCCGGCGGCGGCGAGGGCGCCGTGCTCGCGCGGATCGAGCGCGGGCGCCTCGCCGAAGCCCGGGAGCGCATCCCGGTCTACGGCGATCAGGTGCCGGGCCTGGACGACTGAACGGTGCGTATGTCGGTTTGCCTGAAGTCATCTCCCTTGCACAGCAGTGGCTCACCCAACACGCGAGTGAGGGCCTACGCGAAACAGTCGCCATAGTCGAGTCCGGCCGGGTGACGACCCTTCCCGAAGCGGCTGGCTCGGAGTGGGGAGGTGGCCGGGCCACCCCACTTCGGGTCATGCCGCCCCGTTTCTGAGCAGACTGGGTATTCGCCTTCTCCTCTCCTTGCCCCCTGCCTCCAAACCCGGTTATAAAGAGTCGTCCCGAACGAGCGGTGGATTGATGCACGACTCGAAAGGAGGAAGGCGATGAAGAGGTTCTGGATCGCGGCGGCGGCGCTGGCCCTGGCTTGGGCTCCTGCGGGGGCGACCGAGCAGATCTCGGTGGCGACCGGCGGCACCGGAGGGGTGTACTACCCTTACGGGGGCGGCATGGCCGAGGTGATCAACAAACACGTCACCGGCGTGACCGCGGTGGCCGAGGTGACCGCCGCCAGCGTCGAGAACGTGCGGCTGGTGGACAAGGGGGAGTCGGCCATCGGGCTCGTCATGGGCGACACGGCGTTCCAGTCCTACGCCGGTACCGAGCGGTTCAAGGGGGATCCCAAGAAGATCCGTACCCTCTTCGTCATGTACCCCAACCAGTTCCACGTCGTGGTCCGCAAGGGCAGCGGCATCGGGAAGATCGCCGACCTCAAGGGCAAGCGCATCTCGCTCGGAGCCCCCGGCAGCGGCACGGCGGTTCAGGCCGAAGCGGTGCTCACCTCCCTGGGGCTCGGCAAGGGCTCCTACCGGCCGTCCTTCCTCTCCTTCAACGAGACGGCCGACGCCCTCAAGAACGGCACGATCGACGTGGGGATCTGGTCGGTGGCGCCCCCGACCTCGTCCATCATCGATCTCGCCACGACCCACGACATCGACCTCCTGTCGTTCTCCGACGAGGAGATCGCGACCATCCGCAAGGATCACCCCTACTACTCCAAGTACGAGATCCCCGCGGGGGTGTACCGGGGCGTGGACCGTCCGGTGCCGAACCCCTCGGTGTGGAACGTGGCCGTGGTGAGCGCCGACCTGTCCGAGGATCTGGCCTACCAGATCACGAAGGCCATCTTCGAGAACCACGGGGAGCTCCTGCGCGTCCACAAGGCTGCGGAAGACACCCGGCCCGAGGCTTCGGTCGCCAACTCCCCCATCCCGCTCCACCCCGGGGCGGTGAAGTACCTGAAGGAAAAGGGGCTCACCGTGCCGGAGGAGCTCGTCGCCAAGTAGGGTGAGGCGCGCGAAGGGCCGGCTGCTCCTCGGGGGTCTGCTCGGGGCGGCTGTGCTGGGAGCCCTCTGGCTCATCCAACGGCCCCTCCTCGAGGTCCGCCTCGAGGAGGGGCCCGTCGTGTGGCGGGAAGCCGTGCTCCC
The DNA here is from genome assembly GCA_040756475.1 of Thermodesulfobacteriota bacterium. NCBI lineage: Bacteria > Pseudomonadati > Thermodesulfobacteriota > Thermodesulfobacteriota bacterium. Next base: position 9,847 of record JBFLZB010000136.1, on the reverse strand, counting down.
TGGCGAGCCGGTGGTGCTCTCCTACCGCCATTCCGTCACGGGGCAGCCCGTGCGCGAGGTGTATGCGCTGAGCAACCGGGGCGAGGTGCAGGTGCGGGAGCACGCCTACCGCGCCCAGGGGGCCGGCCTGGGGCAGCTCGCCGGGGACGGCCGGACGGTGGAGGCCCCCGGGGGCTGGACGCGGGTCGTGGAGATGGACCGCCCGGTGGGGCGCTTCGCCCTGCGGGTCGGACAGAGTCCCCAGGACCACCGGTTGCAGGTGCGGGGGCGAGAGATGGAATTGAGCCGGACCCTGTCCGGCCGCAGGGTATGGATCGGCGGGCGACCGGCCCGCCTTTGGGAGTGGCTCCGGCACCGAAGGCCCGAGGGGCCGGACCGGCCCGCTCCCTGGGAGGAGACGCCGTGACCGCGCAGCACAGGACCACCCTGGGGTGGGTGACGGGGGGCCTCGCCGTCACCCTCTCCCTCTTCCAGCTCTACACGGCCGGGATCGGGCTCCTAAGCGCCATGTTCCAGCGGGGGATCCACCTGAGCCTCGCCCTGGCGCTGGTGTTTCTCCTCTTTCCGGCGGGCGGGCGCCGGAAGACCCGGTTCGCCCTGGGGGCCGACATCCTCCTGGCGCTCCTGAGCTTCGTCGTGGGCGGCTACATCCTGATCTTCTACGACGACATCATCTGGCGCATCGGGGACGCCACGTTCTGGGACATGGCCCTGGGTACCCTGGCCACTCTGCTCGTCCTGGAGGCCACCCGGCGCACCACGGGCTGGGTCATGAGCTGTATCGCCCTCGTCTTCCTGGCCTACGCCTTCTTCGGAAAGTACGTCCCCGGCGCCCTCTCCCACAAGGGCTACAGCCTGGAGCGGGTGATGACCCAGCTCTACCTCACCACCGAGGGCATCTACGGCACCCCCCTCGCCGTGGCGGCCACCTACGTCTTCATTTTCGTGCTCTTCGGCGCGTTTCTCGAGGTGACGGGAGCGGGGCAGTTCTTCATCAATCTCGCCTACGCCCTCACGGGGCGGTACCGGGGAGGCCCGGCCAAGACCTCGGTGGTGGCCAGCGCCTTCCTGGGGAGCGTCTCGGGCTCGGCCATCGCGAACACCGTGGCGACGGGGAGCTTCACCATCCCCCTGATGAAGCGGCTGGGCTACGAGCCCCACGAGGCGGGGGGCATCGAGGCGGCCGCCTCCACCGGGGGCCAGATGATGCCCCCCATCATGGGGGCCGGGGCCTTCCTCATGGCCGAGTACACGGGGCTGCCGTACCTCCAGATCGTCACGGTCTCCATCATTCCGGCGTTCCTGTACTTCTTCACCGTGCTCCTCTTCGTCCACGTGTGGGCGGTGAAGAAGGGCCTGGTGGGCTCCCGCCGGGAGGACCTGCCGCCCCTGGGGAAGACCCTGCGGGAGGGGGTGCACTTCCTCCTCCCCTTCGGCGTGCTCCTCTACTTCCTCTTCGCCAACTACAGCCCCATGATGGTGGGGTTCGTCTCGGTGGTCTCGGTCTTTCTGGCGTCGTTTTTGCGGCGGGCCACCCGGGTGGACCTGCGAAAGACCCTCCAGGCCCTGGAAACCGGCGCCAAGAACGCCATCGGGATCTCCATGGCCTGCGCCACAGCGGGGATCATCGTGGGGGTGGTGGGCCTCACCGGCCTGGGGCTCAAGTTCAGCCACCTGGTGGTGAGCCTCTCCGGGGGCTACATCGTCCCGGCCCTGGTGCTGATCCTGCTGGCGAGCCTGGTGCTGGGGATGGGGCTGCCGGTGACCGCCTCCTACATCGTGCTCGTGATCCTCGCGGGACCTGCGCTCCTGGACATGGGGGTGCCGCTGCTCGTGGCGCACATGGTGGTCTTCTGGTACAGCCAGGACGCCAACGTGACCCCCCCCGTGGCGCTCGCCGCCTTCGCCGGGGCGGGGCTGGCCGGCGCCAACGTGATGAAGACGAGCTTCGTCGCCTGGAAGCTCGCCAAGGGCCTCTATCTGATCCCCATCCTCATGGTGTACTCGCCGCTGCTCTTGAACGGCCCTCTCGACGAGGTCGTTTTTGCCGTGGTCGCGTCGACGCTGGCACTCACCGGGTTCGTGGCGGCCCTCGAAGGACACCTCTTCCACCCCGTGGGGTGGCTCGGCCGCGCGGCGGTGGTGGTGGGCGGGCTCCTCGTCTTCTGGCCGGGGCACGAGACCGACTGGCTCGGGATGGCGGTGCTGAGCGGCGCGCTCCTGCCCCAGGTGGTCCCCTTCGTGCGGCGGCGCGCCGCCTCGTCCGGCTAGGGCCGGGAGCCCCCCGTCGTGGAGTCTCGCCAGACGAGCCCGCTCCTTCCCGGCGACCGGCTCGACGTGGATCTCCTCTACGACGAGCTCGCGACCATCTTCCACACGAGCCACGACGGCCTGTGGATCGTCGACCGCAACGGGACCGTCGTCAACTTGAACGAGGCGGCGGAGCGGCTCAACGGGGTGCGGGCGGCCGACCTCATCGGCAAGCACGTCCACGAGCTCGTGACGAGCGGGGTCATCGACACCTCGGTCACCGAGGCGGTGCTGCGCACCCGGCGCCAGGCGAGCATGATCCAGGAGGCCCGGCGCAGCGGGAAGAAGATCCTCGTCACGGGGACCCCTTCCTTCGACGCCCAGGGCGAGATCGCCTTCGTGGTGATCAACGACCGGGACGTGACCGAGCTCTCGGCGCTGGCCACCCAGCTCGAAGAGGCCAAGCGCATCAACGCCCGGTTCCAGGAGGAGCTCGAGGCCCTCAAGGCCCTGGACTCCGCCGGCAAGGAGATCGTGGCCGAGAGCGCCGAGATGCGAAACACCCTGGCCGTGGCCCTGCGGCTGGCGCGACGGGGCGTCTCCAACATCCTCATCCTGGGGGAGTCGGGCACGGGCAAGGGCCTGCTGGCCAACTTCATCCACCAGCAGAGCGGTCGGAGGGGAAAGCCCTTCGTCCAGATCAACTGCGCGGCGCTCCCGGAAAACCTCCTGGAGGCCGAGCTCTTCGGTTACGAGAAGGGCGCCTTTACCGGCGCCCGCGACGAAGGCAAGGCGGGGCTCATCGAGCTCGCCCAGGGGGGCACCCTCTTCCTCGACGAGATCGGCGACATGCCCTTCTCCGTCCAGGCCAAGCTCCTCAAGTACCTGGACGACCACGAGATCCGCCGGCTCGGGGGCACCCGGGCAAAGGTGGTGCCCTGTGCCGTGGTGGCGGCCACCAACCTGGACCTGGCCGAGCAGGTGCAGAAAAAGCGGTTTCGCCACGACCTCTTCTACCGCCTCAACACCTTCACCTTGAAGCTCGTCCCCCTGCGGGAGCGCCCGGTGGACATCCTTCCTCTGGCCCGCTACTTCGTCCGCAAGTACAGCGAGCTCTACGGCACGGCCAAGCGCCTCTCGGCCGCCGCGGCCCACCGTCTGGTCCGCCACCCCCTGCCGGGCAACGTGCGCGAGCTCGAGAGCTTGATCAAGAACGCGGTGGTCCTGAGCGAGGGGGAGGTGCTCGATGCATCCCTGGCGGGCCCCGCCCTGCCCGAAGGGGTCCCCGGCGCCCCGGGTGCCGGGGACGCGGTGGACGCGGTGGGGGGGGCGCCCGCCGGCACCCCCGGGGGCCGGGATCTGGCCCGAGAGCTCGACGAAGTGGAGCGGCGCCTCCTGCGGGAGGCGGCCCAGGTGTGCTCCAGCACCCGGGAAGTGGCGGCCTACCTGCACACGAGCCAGGCCACTGCCGTCCGCAAGCTGCGGCGTCACGGGATCGCCCCAGGGGGCGGGGTGAGGCGGCGGGGCAAGAGGGGCGCCGCCGAAGAGTGAGTCATTTGTGGATCGCGCGATACAGCTTGATCGAAAGCGATCCAAAGGGTCTCGTGAGTCATTTTAGGCTCGATCTCGCCCGCCGCGACCTCTCATCCAGTGGAAATGAGCCATAACTGAATCAAGCACTCCAGCGCCACCACCTCTTCGTTCCCCTCGTTTGACTCCCAACCATCTGTAATTCCTCTTTGTTTCCTTGCGGCCTCTAAGATTGGCACGGCCGTTGCTAAACGGTGTCTCACCCGGACGATGGTCCGCGGCAGGTGCGGCCCGGCGGCCGCAGGACGCCAACCGAGGGAGGAACGACATGGGGACGACCAACCGAGAGCTGCTGGAGCGGCGCAACCGGGCCGTGCCGCGGGGGCCCTTCAACACCACGACCTTTTTCGCCCGGAGTGCCTCGGGCGCCCGGGTAACGGACGTGGAGGGGCGGGAGTTCATCGACTTGGCCGGGGGCATCGCGGTGATCGGCACGGGACACGGCCACCCCCGGATCCTGGCCGCCGCGCGCGAGCAGATAGAGCGGTTCGTCCACACCTGCTTCCACGTGATGCCCTACGAGCCCTACGTGCGCCTGGCCGAGGAGCTCAACGCCCGCACCCCCGGCACCCACCCCAAGAAGACCATGATGGTCAACAGCGGCGCCGAGGCGGTGGAGAACGCCGTCAAGGTGGCCCGCTGCTACACCCGTCGGCCCGCGATGATCTGCTTCGAGAACGGCTTTCACGGCCGCACGCTGCTGGGCATGAGCCTCACCAGCAAGATCGTGCCCTACAAGAAGAGCTTCGGCCCCTTCGCGGACGAGGTCTACCGCCTGCCCTTCGCCTACTGCTACCGATGCCCGTTCGGCGCAGGGGGACCCGAGAGCTGCGACGTGGAGTGCGCCAGGAACCTGGAGCACGCCTTCGTCACCCTGGTGGACCCCGACGCCGTGGCGGCCATCGTCTACGAGCCCGTCCAGGGGGAGGGCGGGTTCATCCCGGCCCCCGCCCGCTTCGCCCAGCGGGTGCACGAGATCGCGGCCGCCCGGGGCATCGTCACCGTGGCCGACGAGGTCCAGACCGCCTTCGGCCGCACGGGCAGGCTCTTTGCGAGCGACGTGCTCGGGGTCGTCCCCGACGTGATCACCATGGCCAAGTCCCTGGCCTCGGGCTTTCCCCTGAGTGCGGTGACCGGCCGGGCCGAGATCATGGACGCGCCGGAGGTGGGGGGGCTGGGAGGCACCTACGCGGGCAACCCCGTGAGCTGCGCCGCGGCGCTGGCCACCCTGGAGGTCATCGACGAGGAGAAGCTCTGCGACCGGGGCGCCCGGGTGGGCGAGATCATCCGTTCCCGGCTGGGGGCGATGCAGGAGCGCTTCCCCATGGTGGGCGACGTGCGGGGCCTGGGGGCCATGATGGCCATGGAGCTCGTGACCGACCGCAAGACCAAGGCCCCCGCCGCGGCGCAGACCAAGGAGCTTGGGGCCTACGTGCGCGACAGGGGCGTGGTGCTCCTGACCTGCGGCTCCCTGAGCAACGTGGTGCGGCTCCTGCCCCCGCTGCTCATCACCGACGAAGACCTCCACCGGGGCCTCGACGTGGTGGAGGAGGGCCTGGGGATGCTCGCCAAGAAGGCGGGGTAGGGGAGCACGAGGACAGGATGACAGGATGAACAGGATGCAGGTCGGGTTCGTCCAAAGGGCGTAACCCGACGGCTTCGCCGGTCGGAGTTGCGCTCCGCCAACACGACCTACGCCGCCACCTGGCGCCTGAACTCCCATCCTGTACATCTTGCCATCCTGTCAAAGACACGTCTTTTTACTTCCGCCGCCCCCCTGGCGGCCCAACCTCGACGGGAAGAGGAGGCACACCATGAAGCGACTCTGGTTGGTACCCCTGGCGGCCCTGGCCGTGGCCGCGGCGCCCGCGGCGCAGGCGCGCGACTTCTACAAGGTGGGCGTCATCACGTCGCTTTCCGGCGACCTCGCCACCGGGGGCAACGTCACCAAGCGGGGCTACGACCTCTGGGCCCAGGCCGTCAACGACCAGGGGGGCATCGAGATCGAGGGGAAGCGCTACCCCGTGCGGCTCATCTACGCCGACGCCCAGTCCGAGCCCTCCCAGGGGGCCAATGGGGCCGAGCGCCTGGCCACCCAGGAGCAGGTGGACTTCGTGCTCGGGCCCTACGCCTCGGGGGTCACCCTGGCGGCGGCACCGGTGCTCGAGAAGTACAAGATCCCCATGATCACGGGCTCGGCCGAGTCGCCCCTCATCTGGCGGCAGGGCTTCAAGTACACCTTCGGCACGATCCCGCCGGTGAACTACACCGGGGCCACCCCCATCGACACCCTCACGGCGCTGGAGCCTCCGATCAAGACCGCGGTCATCGTGGGCTCCAACGACACCTTCTCCAAGGCCACCGCCGAGGCCTTCAAGGCGGCGGTGGAGGCCAAGGGGATCAACGTGCAACGGTTCAACATCGTGCCGGCGGGCCAGGACCTCATCCCCTTCCTCTCGGCGGTGCGGGGCCTCAAGCCCGACCTGGTGGCCTTCGGGGGCCACGACGAGGAGCTCATCAACTTCGCCAAGGCACTGAAGCAGGTGAACTACACCCCCAAGGCGCTCCTCATGCACTACGGCGTCACCGAGCCCTCCTTCGTGGAAGCCCTCAAGAAGGACGCCGAGCAGGTCTTCGGCGCATCGGTGTGGACCGACACCCTCCACACCAAGGGCGAGCTCCTCTGGGCCGACGCGGCCGCCTACGGAAAAGCCGCGATGGACGCCTACAAGGTGCCCGCCGACTACACCCAAGCCGGCTGCTCGGCCGCGGGGATCGCCTTCCAGGCGGCCCTCCAGAAGGCCAAGCTCGCCCCGCCCCTGGACGAGGCCAAGCGCGACGCGCTCCTCAAGGCCCTGGAGACCCTCGACATCCAGACCTTCTACGGGCGCATCAACTTTGCCAAAGAAGGCGAGTTCTACCACGCGAACGTCGGCCTCACCCCGCTGACCATCCAGATCCAGGGCGGGAAGACCGTGATCGTGGGTCCCGCGGCCGAGGCCGAGGCCAAGCCCCAGTACCCGATGACGGAGTGGAAGCAGCGATAGGCTGCTCGCACCCCCGCCTCGGGAGATCGGGGCGGGGGTGCGGCTGTCAGCGATCGGCTGTCAGCCGGCAGCCCGGAGGTCGGGGGCGCCGCCTGGCGCCCCCGCGGTAGGCACAGGACGCAAGCCCCACGGCCGCAACCGGCTCCCGAGCCCGCGAGGAACGGGGGCCCCCCGAGAGGACGACCATGGTGCTCCTTCCCCAGGCAATCGTCGACGGCCTCCTGATCGGCGGCATCTACATCACCATCGCCATCGGCTTTTCCCTCACCTACGGGGTCATGCACATCATCGACTTCGCCGTGGGCGAGTGGATCATGCTGGGGGCCTTCCTGGGCTACTATCTGAACCTGTGGCTCGGGGTGGAGCCTTTCCTGCTCCTGCCGGCTGCGTTTGCCGTCTTCCTGGCGGTGGGGTACTTCCTCCAGCCGGTGATCCACCGGGTCTTGAGCGGCCGGCGAGGGAACCCCATCCTCATGGGGCTGGTGTTCACCTTCGGCCTGGCCATCGCCATCAAGGGCGGGGCGCTCACGGCCTTCGGGTTCTTCAGCCGCTCCACGCCCTCGGCCCTGGCCGGCCACTCCTTCTTCTTCGAGTGGGGAGACCTGTTCGTCACGGTGCCGGCGGTGCGGCTGGCGGGGCTCGCCTACGCCCTGGTCATCACCGGGGTCCTCCACTACGTGCTCAAGAAGACCGACTTCGGCCTGGCCGTGCGGGCGCTCTCCCAGCACCGGGAGGCGGCGGGCCTCATGGGGATCAACGCCCGCCGGACGAGCTCCTGGGTGTACGGGATCTACGTCGCCATCAGCGCCATGACGGGCGTCCTCATCGGTGCCGTCTTCTCCATCAGCGCCCAGATGGGGGGCGACTACACGATCTTCGCGTTCTTCGTGGTGGTGCTCGCCGGGATGGGCTACCTGGCCGGGGTGCCCTGGGCGGCCTTCCTCCTGGGGCTCGTGCAGTCGTTCTTCCTCATCTACGGCAACCCCAGCTACACGCTCCTGGCCGTGTTCACCCTCCTGTGGGTCATCCTGCTCGTGTCCCCCCGGGGACTCTTCGCGAAGGGAGTGTGACCCATGCGCACCCGCTACCTGCCCTGGTGCGCGGCGGTCTTCGCGGCCCTGGCCTTCCTGCCGCTCGCCACCGAGAACACCTTCGTCCTGCGCATCGCCACCGAGGCGCTGCTCTGGATCGGCCTGGCGATCACCTGGGACGTGCTGGGCGGCTACACGGGGCGCGTCAACTTCGGCCATGGCGCGTTTTTCGGCATCGGGGCCTACGCCACCGCGATCCTCATGATGCAGGGGGGGTGGCCCTTTTTCGCCACGCTGCCGGCGGCCGCCCTGGCGGCCGGGGTCGTCGCCTTTGCGGCGGGGCTCCCCACCCTGCGGCTCAAGGGGGCCTACTTCGCCATCGCCACCTGGGCGCTCGCCCGGGCCATCCAGCAGGGCGCCCTGGTCCTGGACATCACCGGCGGGCCCGACGGGATGCGCCTGCCGCCCTTCCTCAACCCCATCTTCTTCTTCTACCTCTTCCTGGTCCTGGTGGCCGGGATCTTCTTCGGCCTGTGGTTCCTCCTGGAGCGCTCTCCCTTCGGCATGAAGGTCAAGGCCATCCGGGAGGACGAGGAGGGCTCCATGTCCCTGGGGCTTCGGCCGACGCGGATCAAGATCCAGGCGTTCCTCCTCTCGGCGGCTCCTGCGGGTCTGCTCGGCGGCGCCTACGCCTACTGGATCACCTTCATCGACCCCGCCTCGGTCCTGGGGGATCTGGTCACCGACCAGGCGGTGGTGATGGCGGTCTTCGGGGGCCTGGGGACCCTCATCGGCCCGGCCATCGGGGCCGTGCTGATCTTCGCCTTCAAGACCTACTTCTGGGCCTACCTCTCGGACTACCAGGTGCTCTATCTGATCATCCTGGGGGTCATCATCGCCCTGAGCGTCGTGTTCCTGCCCGACGGCCTGTGGGGGGCGCTCACGTCGCGCTTCGGCCGCCGCCGGGCCGGGGCGCCGCCGGCCTCGCCAGCCAAGCCCGCCGAGCCCAGGACCGCCCCGCCCGCGGAGGAGCGCCCATGAGCCAGCCGTTCCTGAAAGTGGAATCCGTCTCGATGGTCTTCGGGGGGCTTCGAGCCCTCCATGAGGTGAGCTTCGAGATGGGGCAAAACGAGATCGTCGGTCTCATCGGGCCCAACGGCGCGGGGAAGACCACCCTCTTCAACGTGGTGAGCGGCTACTGCAAGCCCACCGCGGGAAAGGTGTCGTACCGGGGAGAGGACGTGACCGGGTGGGCGCCCTATCGCATGGCGGAGAAGGGGGTCGGCCGCACGTTCCAGGTGGTGAAGCCCTTCCCCGGGCTCACCGTGCTGGAGAACACGACCATCGCCGCGCTCCTGCGCCATCCTCGGCGGGCCCACGCGGAGCACAAGGCCTGGGAGGTGCTGGAGTTCACCGGGCTCGCGGACCGGGCCCACGACTCGGCGGCCGGGCTCACGCTGGCGGGGCGCAAACGCCTGGAGATCGCCAAGGCGCTGGCGCTGGAGCCCGACCTCCTGCTGCTGGACGAGGTGGTGGCGGGCTTGAACCCCACCGAGGCGGACCGGACGGTGGAGCTCATCTTCAAGCTCAAGGACCTCGGCACCACGATCCTCGCGGTCGAGCACATCATGCGGGTCATCATGAACATCAGCGACCGGATCGTGGTCTTGAACTACGGCGAGAAGATCGCCGAGGGCCGGCCCGCCCAGGTGGCGGCCGACCCGGCGGTGATCCAGGCGTACCTGGGAGAGGCGGCAGCATGAGCGGGCTCACGGTCCAGTCCATCTCGGCATTCTACGGCGACAGCCAGGCCCTGTGGGACGTCACCCTCGACGTCCCCCGGGGGCGCCTCGTGAGCCTGCTGGGGGCCAATGGGGCGGGAAAGACCACGACGCTCAAGGCCATCTGCGGGCTCGTGCCCCTGGCCGG
>JBFLZB010000135.1 GCA_040756475.1 Thermodesulfobacteriota bacterium | reverse complement strand
CAGGGCCGCCACCAGCACGGCCCTCCCCCCCCCGCGACCGAGGAGGCGGCTCATCAGCGCTGGATCTCCACGAACTCGGCGCGCCGGTTCAGCGCCCAGGCTTCCTCATTGTGGCGGGGATCCAGGGGAACCTCTTTTCCGTAGCTCACCACGGTCATGCGGTTGGGGTCCACCCCCAGGTCCATCAGGTACTGGAACGCGGCCTTCGCCCGCCGTTCCCCCAGGGCCAGGTTGTACTCGCTGGTGCCCCGCTCGTCGCAGTGCCCCTCGACGCGGATGCGCACCCCCGGGCTGCCCAGGAGGTAGTCGTAGTTGCGCTGCATGAGGGGGCGCATGTCGGGCCGGATGAGGGACTGGTCGAAGTCGAAGTGGATGCGCTGGAGCCCCGGAGTGGTCTCCCTCGCCAGACCGCGGTCGACGGCCGGAGGGGGCGCAGGGGCCACGGCGGCGGTGTCCGGAGGCGGAGGGGTGGGAGTGGGCCGGGCGATGGGCTCCTCCCGCACGGTGGGGCGGGGAGCCGGGGCCGGTTCGACCGCGGGAGCCGGGGCAAGCTCGGCCTCCTGTCGAACCTGCTTCTTGGCGCACCCACCCGCGGCGAGGGCCGCGGCAAGGGCGAGGACCAGGGTAACGGCGGTGACCGGGTGGCGCTTCATGTCAGGAAACCTCCTTTGTGAACGGGCCATCGAGAGCTGGCGTTCAGGCCCCATCAGGGGCTCGGGAATACGGGGGACCACGCGGGCTGGGAGGCCTTTCCGCCCCGGGGGCTCACCCTCCGGAACTCCTGGCCCCCGACCCGGAACACGTACACGGCGTATTCGCCCTCCCGGGCGGACGTGACGGCCAGGAAGCGGCCGTCGGGGGACCAGGACGGGTCGAGGGTATCGGAGGGGCCGAAGGTGAGCTGGCGCACCTGCTTGCCCCGGGGGTCCACCAGGTACACCTGGAAGACGCCCCGCTCGTCCTTTCCCGTAAAGGCGATCCAGTCCCCCTTGGGCGACCAGTCGGGGTCGCCGTTGTGGGTTCCGGAGAAGGTGACCCGGCGCACGTCGCGGCCGTTGCGGTCCATCACGAAGATGTGGGGGTTGCCCATCCGGTCCGAGACGAAGGCGATCTCCCTGCCGTCGGGAGACCAGCTGGGCGCCACGTCGATAGCCCGGTCCCGCGTGAGGCGCGTCAAGTCCCGAGAGGCCTTGTCCATCCGGTAGATCTCGGCGTTGCCGTCCTCCGTGAGCACCAGGAGCAGCTCCTTGCCGTCGGGGGAGTCCTTGCCCCCCAGGTCCAGCCCGGCGCGGCGCGAGACCGACCAGTGCTTCCCGGTGCCCAGGTCCATCAGGTACAGATCCGGGTCCCCCTGGTGGTACCCCGTGTAGTACAGGTACCGGCCGTCGCGGGACCACGCCGGGTTCAGGCTCAGGGACCCCGCGCGGGTGAGCCGCTGGGCGTTGGCACCGTCCATGTCGGCGACGGCGAGCTCCTTTGCCTTCCCCTCCTGCACCACGTAAGCGATCCGGGTCCCGAAGGGCCCCGGCGCGCCGGTGAATTCCTCCAGCACGGTGTTGGCGAACATGTGGGCCACCGTGCGGGCCGCCGCGGCCGGCGCCGCGTAGTGGCGGCCGAAGAGCGTCTGGCGGCGCAGCACGTCGTAGGCCCAGAGATCCACCGAGAGCTCGCCCCCCCCCGCCCGGGAGATCCCGCCCTTGATGAGCACCTCGGCCCCGATGGCGAACCAGTCGGCAAAGGCCGCCGCGGTGGGTTGCAGGGGCGCGCGCTGGGGATCCTCCAGGTAGCCCCGGGGGTCGAGCACCTCGAAGAGCTCGGTGGTTCCCAGGTTCGAGCGCAGCACCCGGGCGATCTCGGCGTGGGCGTCCCCCGTGTCTCCCCCCTCCTGCCGCAGGGAGGGCACGGCCAGGGGAATTCGCCGCAGGCCCGGCGCGTTGATGTCGATATAGACCTTGGCCTGCACCGGCAGGGCACACGCCAGCACCAAGAGCGCCGCGGTCCAGGTTCTGGGAAGCCAGCGACCGGGATCTCTCGGCGCCGGGGAGCGAGCACGTGGCAAACCGGTCTCTCAAAGCCTTGAAATGGGGGCACAAAACGAGAGGCCGCCACGATAGTATAGGGGTGGGGCCAAGTCAAGAACGACCGGATGGCAGGGCGCCCGATGCCGCCGGCCGCCCCCTCCCTCAGGCGGCCTCGGCGGCTACGGCCCGGCCGAAGGCCGACGTGGTGAGGACCCGGGGGTTGTCCATCCCGGCAGCCAGATCCGGCGTGACCCGCCCGGAGGCCAGCACGCGCGTGACGGCTTCCTGCAGGCGCGACGCGGCCTCGGGCATGCCCACGTGGCGCAGGAGCATGGCCCCCGAGAGGATGAGGCTCCCGGGGTTGGCCTTCCCCAGGCCCGCGATGTCCGGAGCGGTGCCGTGGGTGGCCTCGAAGACGGCGTAGTCGTCTCCGATGTTCGCGCCGGGTGCGAGCCCCAGGCCGCCCACCTGGGCCGCCGCGGCGTCGGAGATGTAGTCGCCGTTGAGGTTCGAGAGGGCGAGCACGTCGTAGCGCTCGGGCCGCAGGAGGATCTCCTGGAACATGGCGTCGGCAATCCGGTCGTTGACCAGGATCGTCCCCGGCGGCAGCGCCCCCGCCAGGTCGCGGCCGTGCTCCCGAGCGCGGAGCTCGGTCTCGGTGACCGTCTTCTCGGCGAACTCCCGGGCCGCGACCTCGTAGCCCCACTCCCGGAAGGCCCCCTCCGTGTACTTCATGATGTTGCCCTTGTGCACCAGGGTCACCGACCGGCGCCCGCTCTCCAGAGCGTAGCGGATGGCCCGGCGCACCAGGCGCTTGGAGCCGCGAACGCTCATGGGCTTGATCCCGATCCCCGAGTCTTCGGGAATCGCCGCCCCCATCTCCTCGGCCAGGAAGCGGATGAGCTTGTGCGCTTCGGGGGTGCCCTCGCGCCACTCGATGCCCGCGTACACGTCTTCGGTGTTTTCCCGGAAGATGACGATATCGAGGCGCTCGGGGTGCACCACGGGCGCCGGCACCCCCGGGAAGGCCCGCACGGGGCGCACGCAGGCATAGAGGTCCAGGGTCTGGCGCAGCGCCACGTTGAGGCTGCGGATGCCTCCGCCCACCGGGGTCTCCAGGGGGCCCTTGAGGGCGACCCGCGCCGCGCGGATGGCCTCCAGGGTCTCCGGGGGCAGGGGGGAGCCGGTGCGGTCGAAGGCGGCCCTGCCGGCCAGCGCCTCCCGCCAGGCCAGGGAGCGGGCCCCCCCGTACGCGGCCTTCACCGCGGCCTCGATGGCCTCGACCGCCGCCGGGGCGACCTCGGGGCCGATTCCGTCGCCTTGGATGAGCACCACCGGAACGGCAGCGGGGGAAGGGGTCATCGGCCCCCTCCCGAGGGGGCGCCGCGCTCGGCCATAGGCACCCAGGCGCACCCCTGGGGGCCGCAGTAGTCCCCCACGTACTCCGCCTCGGGCCGGTAGAGCTCGGGCTTTTCCTGGGCCTCGGCGAACTTCTCCTCGATGACGTGGGCACACCAGCCCGACACCCGCCCCAGGGCGAAGACCGGGGTGAAGAGGTCCGTGTCGATGCCGAGCTGGTAGTAGGTGGCTGCCGAGTAGAAATCCACGTTGGGGTAGATGTCGAGCCCCTTGCGGGCCTTGAACTCCCGCTGGGTGGCCTCCCGCACGGCCTCTGCGATGTCGATCCAGAAACTCTGGCCGGTCTTCTTCCCCAGCTCCAGGGCGAGCTCCATCAGGATGGGCGCCCGGGGGTCGAGGGTCTTGTAGACCGCGTGGCCCATCCCCATCACCTTGCCTCCCGCGTCGAGCTTGGCTTTCACGTAGCCTTGCGCCTTCTCGGGGGTGCCGATCTCCTGGAGCATCTTCATCACCTGCTCGTTGGCGCCGCCGTGGAGCTCGCCCGAGAGCGCCCCAACCGCCGCCGTCACCGAGGCGTAGAGGTGGGCGTGGGTGCTCGCCACCTCCCGTGCCGCGAAGGTGGAGGCGTTGAAGGTGTGGTCGGCGTGGAGGGTGAGGCACACGTCGACGATGCGGGCCTCCTGCTCGTGGGGCTCGGCCTCCTTGAGGAGGTAGAGGAAGTTCGCGGCATGGGCGAGATCGCCCCGGGGCTCCAGGGGCTTCTCTCCGGCCCGCAGGCGCTTCCAGGCCGCCACCACGGAGGGCAGGCGCGCGGTGAGACGCTCGGCCTGGCGCGCGACGGCCTCCTTGGAAGTGTCCTTGAGCTCCGGGTCGTGGTCGGCGAGGAAGGGGACGGCGCCCTGGAGCACGTCCATGGGCACCGCGTCGCGGGGCCGCTGGGCCAGGGCCTCCACCACCCCCGGCGGCAGGGCCCGGGCGGCCCGCAGGCGGGCGTCGAAGGCCGCGAGCTCCTTCCGGGAGGGCAGGCGGCCGTGGATGAGGAGGTGGGCTACCTCCTCGTACGTGGCGTACTTGGCCAGTTCCTGGATGCGAAAGCCCCGGTACTGGAGCTCCCCCTTGATGCCGTCGATGTAGCTCACCTTCGTGTCGGCGACCGGGATGCCCCGAAGGCCGGTGTTCTTCACCCGCGGGAAACAGACCTGTTGCTCTTCCATGCCGAGCTCTCCTCTGGCGGAGGTCAGGTGGGCGCGCCCCCGAAGAGTAACGCGCGGCGAGGATGCGTCAAACGCCCGACCCTGCGGACCGGGTCCTGCGCCGGTGGCGCGCTACGTAGACCGCGATCAGGGCGGCGCACAGCGCCAGGAGCCCCAGGGTCGCCTCCCGGGAGTAGGTGCGGATGAGCTCCTCGTTGCCCCCCGCCACGTACCCGATGGCGGCCAGGATCGCCACCCAGATCCCGGCGCCCAGGCCCGTGTAGAAGAGGAAGCGTCCCATGGGCATACGGGCCAGACCGGCTGGAAACGAGATGTACTGGCGCACCACCGTGATCAGCCGCCCCACGAAGGTGCTGATCTCCCCGTGTCTTCGGAAGAAGGCCTCCATCCGATGGAACTTCTCCGGGGGAAGGAAGAGGTAGCGGCCGTAACGCTCCAGGAAGGGGCGGCCGAGCCACACCGCCAGGTAGTAGTTGAGCAGGGCGCCGGCCAGGGAGCCGGCGGTCCCCATGGCGATGGCGACACCCAGGTTCATCTCTCCCCGGTAGGCCAAGTACCCCGCGGGGATCATCACCACCTCGCTGGGGAAGGGGAAAAACGAGCTCTCCAGCGCCATGAGGAGAAAAATCCCCGGGTAGCCGAGCTGGCCGATGGTCTGGACGATCCAGGCGATGAGTTCGCCGAGCAGGTGCATGCAGGTCCTGGGGGAGGAGGGTTGGGTTGCGGCCCGATGATACCCGAAGGGGGGGCGCCGTGCGACTGCCCGGGTCTTCTGATTGCCGTCTCTCCTCAACGACAGGGGACCCAAGACCTCTGCCGTCCGTCGCGCGCCCCCTCTTTCTGGATGGGGGCACACTTGGGCAACCCCGTGCGCCGCGCTCTGCGGCGCTGCCATCTTGCGCGCCTTCCAGGCGGCGGTGGATTCCGCGCTCGTGCGCTGGGCGGGGAGCGGGTCAGGTCTCCCGGTCGTCTCTCGGAAGGCGGAGCAGCCGGCAGAGGAGCGAGCCACCTAGAACCAAGAGGCCGAAAAGGATCACGCCCCGGGCAAACGAACCTGCGTCCCCGAGCCAGGCGATTGCGGCCGGCACAGCGCCCCCGCCCAGGAGAAAGGCTACCGGAACCGTGAGGGAAACGGCGACGTTCCTGACCTCGGGCGGGCCGAGCCGGGAGAGGGCCGCAAAGGCCGGGGGGAAGAAGCACACCGCCGCGAGGGGCTGCAAGAGCACCGCCGCGGCCACCCAGGCGTCCGTCAGGACGCCGAGGAGTATGGTGAGGATCCCTGTGGCGAAGAAGGCCCCCTGCAGCGCCCGGCGCGGCCCGAAGCGGTCGGCGGCCCAGCCCGCGCCGAAGGCAGCAACCAGACCCGAGATCCGCGACACCGCCACCATGGCGTTCACCCACTCCCGCTCCATGCCCCGCTCGGCCACCAGATACAGGGGGAGCACCGCATAGACCCCGAGGCTCGCGCCGATGCCCAACGTGAAGAGCGCCATGAGGAGCCAGAAGGCGGGGTCGGCCGCGAGGAGGCGCAGGGTGCGCGGGCTCGGGATCTCCCCCCGGAACTCTCCTCCCCGGCCCTTCCACAGATAGGCCACCGCCGCGAAGAGGCACACCGTCCCCAGGAAACCCGGGGCGACACGCCAGGGGAAGCGGAACAGGAATGCCTCGGCCAGAAGGGGGGCCGTCACGAACCCTAGGTTTGGGGCCAGCTCGTGAACGGCCACGGCGCGCCCCCGGGCCGAGGGGTGAACGAGCGAGGTCAGGGTGGCGAGGCCCGAGGGCAGGTAGAGGCCTGCCGCCGTCCCCAGGAAGAGAAGCCCTGCCCGGATGCTCAAGAGGTCCTGGGCCAGGGAGACCCCGAGCAGGGCGACGCCGGCGCACGCCGCGGAGGCCGCCACCGTGCGCCGGTGGTCCCAGTGCGAGGACACGAGACCCGATCCCAGGAGCCCCGCGCAGTACCCCGCGGAGACGAAGAAGAAGAGACTCCCGGCCTGGGCGTGGGCGATCCCCAGATCGGCCACCACGGCCGGCATGAGGGGTGCGAAGATAACCCGGCCCACGAAGTTGAGGAAGAACATCCCGGTGAGGGCCAGGAGGAGGCCCAGGGGAAACCCCGTTCGCCTGCCCGGAGGGTACGCGCAGGGAAGAACGCGAATCGAAGCGCTCCCGAAGGCCTCGGGAGGAGAGTCTTTTTCCCGGGGCCTCCCGTTCAGCGGGCTGTCCCTCTCATCAGGGGTATGCATCCCGGGCTGCGGGCCGGCCGAAAGGGTCCAGCGAGCCGGCCCGCCGCCCTCAGGCGTTGACGTCGCCAGCGCTTGCCTGGACCATCTTGCTGAACTCCTGGAGTGAGGAGACCTTATAGGACATCTGGAGGCGCACGCGGTAGGTGATCAGCGCGCCGGTCATCTTGACGTCCATGCGCACCACCTCGCCGACCCGCAACTCGCGCATCCCAATGGCCTTTGCGTCCTCGATGGCCTGCCGGGTGGCGTCTTCCCAGGACTTGGTGCTCGTTCCCACCAGTTCGATGAATTGATACGAGCTCATGTCGTGCCTCCTGTGGGGTGGACGGGTGTGCCAGTGTCGGCCTTTCTACCGGATACCCCGCTCCGCGGCAAGGTGGCGGCCGGTCGAGGGCCCGGTCTACTTCTGAAGAACAGGGGTCATTGACCGCATACGAAGCAGTGCAGAGGTCACCAGGGGGGCCGAAAGGTGGTTCATGCCTGCAAGAGCAGGGCGACCCCTCCGACTGCTACCGCGGTCCCGATGACGGAGCGCACCGTCACGGGCTCCCGAAACCACAGGGCGGCCATGGGCAGGACGAAGAGCGGGCTCGTCGCCCCGAGGGCGCCAGCGATGGAAGCGTCCAGACGGGACAGGGCGACCAGGGAGAGCATGAACCCCCCGAACGTCACGACGCAGACGACGGCTGCCGCCCGGGCCAGGACCGCGCGCTGGCGCAGGAGCCGAAGCTGCGCCCCGAGCACGTGGGTCCGCGCTCCCCAGGCGAGCAGACCCAGGGTCCCCGCCGAGAGCCGGACCAGCGCCGCCTGAACCGGCGGGACCTCCTCCAACCCCTTCTTGGCGAGCAGGACGGCCGCGACGGTGCAGGCGACGGCAACGAGGCCGGAGCGGAGGCCGCGCGCCCGTTCTTGCCGGAGACCTCCTTCGGGGGTGCGTTCCCAGAGGACCCAGCCGACGCCAGCCGCGGTGAGGCAGATGCCGGCCCAAGCCGCGGCTGCGGGCCGCTCTCCGAGGAAGGCCGCGGCGCACAGGGCGATGAAAAACGGGTTGAGGGTCCCGAGGAGCGACGCAAGCCGTGGCCCCAAGTCCATGAGAGAGCGAAAGAAGAAGGTATCGCCGACGGCGATGCCGAGCACTCCGCTCAGGCCGAGCCAGGCGAGTGCCGGAGCGCTGACGGGCTGGGCGCCCACCAGGGCGAGGGCCGCCGCCAGCAAGCCGCTCCCGATCAGGCCCTTGGCGAGGTTGCTTCCGAAGGGAGAGAGAGAGTCTCCGAGCCGCCGCCACAGGACGGCGCCAAGGGCCCAGGACGCGGACGACGCGAGGGCCGCCATGCCGTAGAAGAGGCGCTCGTCCACGGTCAGCTTCCCACGGGCCCCGGCGCCGGGGGCGATCGGGGGTCAGGCCGAGGCGGCAAGGTCTTGGGCGCCCTCGCCCCGGTAGGGATTCAGCGGTCCTTCCTCGTAGGCGGTCCTGGGAAAGGGAAGGTACCGGGGCTCGTAGAACTGGATGGCCACCTCGTCCGCGAAGAAGGTTCCTCGCTCCGTCAGGCGCAGACCGGCACTGTCCGCCTCGACGAGGCCGAAGTCGCGCAGCCGGGCGAGGCGGTCCGGAAACACCTCCTCGGGAAGGCAGCCCGTCGCCTCGCGAAACCGGCGGCGGGACACGCCGTTGTGCTTGAGGGGCAGCACGAGGGCGTGCCGCAGGTGGTCCTGCCGGGACCGCACCTTCCCCCGGTCGAGGGGAAGACGGCCGCGCTGCACTGCCTCTCCGTACTGTTCGAGGCCGGCCGCCGTGTTGAGGTAGAAGCGCCCCTGGAGGTTCGACCAGGCGGAGACGCCAAGGCCCAACACGTCCGAGAGGCGGTCGCAGTGGTCGACGAGGTATCTGGAGTCGTGGGAAGGGCCCTTCGAGAACACCCGCCGGCAGGACTCGCGCAGGCCCGCCTCCCGGGTGACCAGGCGCCCCAGCGCCTTCATGGCGTGGGTCTCGCGCACCGGCGGGAAGCGGTGGGGCTCCCGGGCAAAGGTGTCCCCGATCGCCCCCGGCCGGTCGCCGTGGGGGACGATCCGCAGGCGGTAAAGCTGCAGCGCGTCCACGTCCTGGGATACGGCGGTCTCCAGGGTGGCGAGCCACTCCTCGATCGTACCCCCGGGGTACCCGTAGATGAGGTCGACCGAGAGGCTGGGAAAGCCCGCTCGCCGGACCCGTTGGATCGCCTGCACGGCGTCGGACGCCGTGTGCCGCCGCCCCATGGAGGCCAGCGCGCCATCCTGGAACGACTGGACGCCCAGGCTCAGGCGGTCCACTCCCCGCTCCCGAAGGACCTTCAGGCGGTCCGCTCCCTCCGGCCCGAGCAGGGTCCCGGGTTCGGCTTCGCAAGTGATCTGGGCGCAACGGGACAGGTCCAGGGAGCCCTCCAGGGACTGGAAGAGCCCCTCGAGCTGCCGCGCCGAGAGGACCGTGGGGGTCCCGCCGCCGAGGAGGAACGAGTGGGGAGCGAGGGTCTCCACCCCCAGACGGCGCTTGAGGAGCCCGATCTCGGCCGCGAGGTCCCGCAGGTAGTCGTCCACCGCGGCGGACGGGGCGGCGCTGCACGTGACCCAGTGACAGTACGTGCACTTGGACCGGCAGAACGGCAGGTGGACGTAGAGCGCGCAGGGCCGCGTGCGGTCATAGGAGAAGTCTCGGAACAGGTCCGCTTCCGCGGCCCTGGGATACATGGGAATCGGCGGATAGTAGATGGATGGGAAGTAGAGCCCTTGCCGGGGGAGGAGCCCCGCCGCGGTCAGAGCGTCGGGGTCGAGCCGCTCGACCTCCTCGCGGGCCAGGAGGATCAGGTCTCGGGGTGCCAAGGATGGGTCTCCTTCTTGCCGGCGTCCGTTACGGCCGCGGGCTCGCGATGAGGAAGTGTTTGCCCGGCAGGACCTGGAGTTTCTCGAGAATCTCGAAGCCCGCGGCGCGCAGGTCGGCCGCGATCTGATCCCCGGAGAGCCGTCTGTCGTCCTCGGGCCCCAGGCCGGGCTGGTACCTCCCCTTCTCCCACCCGATCACCGCGATGCGGCCGCTTGGCTTGAGGCGGGTGCGCAGGTGCTCCAGGTATGGGACGCCGTCGGCGATGTGGATGTAGACGTGGGACAGGAAGATCCAGTCGCAGGAGTCCTCCGGGAGACCCGAGTCCTCGGGGCCCGTCAGGATCGGGACGATGTTCGCGAGGCCCTCCTCTTCGGCCCGGCGCCTGGCCTCGTCCAGGAGGTACGGCTCGATGTCCACCGCGTAGACGGTCCCCTTGGGGCCCACGGCGCGGGCGAAGCGCCGGGCGAAGTAGCCTGTCCCGGTTCCCACGTCTCCGACCACCTGCCCCGCCTCCAGGCGTAGGGCTGCCAGGACGGCGTCGGGCCTCGCAGAGCGCTCCCGCCCCGGGCGCTCCAGCAGCAGCGCCCGGCGCTCCGCGTCGAGGTGGTCGCGGGGAGAGGTCCCTTCCGCGTCTTCCGCCCAGGCGCGGCTGACCGGGCAGGGGGCTGCCTGGAGAGAAGAGGCGATCCAGAGCGCCACTGCGCACGCCGCCCAGCCGAGGCGCACGCCCCTCAAGGTGTCTCCTCTCCCGAGAGGGTCAGGTCCAGGGCCGAGACGCGCTGGGTCTCGACGGACAGAGTCTGTTTCGGGCTCACGAGGTCTCCCGGCCCGGTCTCGGCCGCCGGGAAGGGAGAGGACGTCCTTCTCGCCAGGACGACGTAACTGCCGGGAGCGAGGTGCAGGGAGAAGCTGCCGTCAGGGCCGCTAGGGGGCGAGAGGGCGACCTCCTCTCCTGTCACGGCTCCAGACCCGGCCGCAAAGGCGTAGACGCGGGCTCCCGCAACGGGCTCCCCCCGGAAGGTGAGCCGGCCCTGCACCGAAGGCACCGGAGCTGCCTGGCGCCTCTCCCCGACTGCCGGGCTCTCCCGCCAGGGAACGAAGGCTACCCTGTCCCTCGGGTACCTCGCGCCGGTGCGTTCACCACCTGCGCCCAGGAAGTCCACGGTGGGCTTGTCGGCGCCGTCCTCGAAGAAGCTCACGTTGCCCTCCGGAGCCATCGCCCCTAGCTCGTCGCTGCCCGCGGCTCCCCACCAGTTTCCCCGGGCGTCGACCACCGGTCCTTCTGCGCCGAGCGAGTCGAAGGGGGCGGGAGCGAGCCTTCCCGCGAGAGGTCCGGACCGGGGTTGCTGACCGGGAAGGCGGCTCGGCAGCAGCCTCTCCGCGGCCAGGGACTGGTTGTCCCCGAGCACCAGGGCAAACAGTCGGTTCCCGAAGATGTCGTTGCCCTCGATCCTGGGCCGCGCGGCCAGGTTGCAGTATATGCCCACCCCGTTGCCTGTGATGATGTTTCGTTGCACGAGGGGGCTGACCTGCTTTTCCGCCCAGATGCCGGTCTCGTTTCCGGCGATCTCGTTGTGGCGGATGAGGGGGTGGGACATGAGTTCCACGAAAATTCCTCGGTCGTGGCCGCGGATCACGTTCCCTTCGATCTTCGGGGCGGCGCCGAGCGTACAGACGATGCCCGCCGGGCCGTTGCCCTCGATCCGTGAGGAGAGGATCTCCGGCTCTGCCCCGTGCTTCACCTCGACGCCTGCCGCGGTGCTGTCGGTGATCCGGCATTGCTCCACGCGGGCCCGGGAGGTGCCTTCGATGTATAGCCCCTTCTCGTTCCCGGCGACCTCACATGCCACCAGTCTCGCGGCAAACTCCTCGAACGCGGCCAGGCCGGCCCGATTGCGCCGAAGCCGGCAATGTTCGAGGAGGACCCGGGACGCGCCGCCCTGGACGGCGGCGTCGGCGTACTCGATCGTGCAGTGGGAGAGCACGCTGAGCCGGCTGCCGGCCCTCGTGAAGACGATGCCGGCCCAATCGCCGGCCCGGGGCTCTCCCCCGGCCGAGGTGAAGAAAATGGGCCGGTCCTCCCGCCCCTGGGCGATGAGGCGGCCCCGAATGTCCAGGAGCACACCGCGGCCCTCGGCCTCGTTCCAGCGCCGGGCCACCCGCACCACCGTTCCTGGCAGCACGAGCAGGGTGGCCTCCTGCGCCACCGTGCAGTCCGCTTCGAGCTCTACGATCCCCTGCCAGACGGTGTCGGCTCGGATGACGGCAGCCCCTGCCTCGCCCCACGGGGGCCAGGCCAGAAGGGCAAGGCCGAGAAAGGCGCGCCGAAGACCACCCGCCCAGATCCCCCTTCGCCCGCCGGCCGACCTTCGGGCGGGCTTAGGGAGCATACTCCTCCTTCCAGACCCTTGCGTCGAGCTCCACATACCCCAGGGTGTCGCCGAGCTCCACCCGGTCTCGGCGGTGTTTCACAGGCCGCACGAAGACGCCCTTGTCCGGGGAGGCGATGGTCCAGGTCTGCGTGCCGCCCTCCAGGGTGACCAGGGGCTGGCCCTTGGCCACCTCTTCCCCGGGTTTCACCAGCCACTGGGCAAGCCGCACCCGGTCGCGCTCCTGGCGCGGGGCGAGCCGGGGCACGAAGAGGGTGCCCTGGATGC
>JBFLZB010000134.1 GCA_040756475.1 Thermodesulfobacteriota bacterium | reverse complement strand
GGCGAGGCATGGCAGCCAGGGCAGGGGGCAGCGGCGAAAGGCGGCCCTCACGGAAGGACCTCCGGGCGGTGGAGCGCCCGGGCCACGGCCTCCAGCCCCCGCGCCAGCCTCGGCCCAGGGCGGTGCACCCAGTCCGTCTCCACGGCCCGGACGCGCCCCTGGGCCACGGCCCGCAGCTCGGGCCATCGGCGGAAGACCGCCCCGGGATCCGGTTGTCCCGGGTGGGGGCTCACGAGGATCACGTCGGGGTCGGCGGCCAACACCGCCTCCGGGCCCCAGGTGGGGTAGGCGGCCGGGCCCGGCGGCACGCAGTTCTGCCCTCCGGCCGTCGTGATGAGGTCATCGGCCAGGGTTCCCGGTCCGGTCACCACCAAGGGCTGCACCATCACGCACAGGAGGACCCGGGGCCGCGCCCGTCCCGAGACCGCGGCCTCGACCCGCATCACGGCGGCCTCCAGCTCGGCGGCCAGGCGTTCTCCGGCCTCGGGCGCACCCGTCACCGCGCCGATGGCCCGCAGCATCCGGGCCGTGTCGGCCACGCTCCGGGGGTAGACGACGTAGACCGGGATCCCCAAGCTCTCCAGGCGGGACACCGCGGTGGGTCGGGTCATGTCGGCGGAGGCGAAGACCAGGTCCGGAACGAGAGCGGCCACGGCCTCGAGGCTCGGGGCGGCGTAGCTCCCGACCCGCGGCCGGGAGGCCGCCTCCGGCGGATAGGTGCAGAACTCCGTGACGCCCACCACGCGCTCCCCGAGCCCCAGCGCGAACAACGTCTCCGTCACGCTCGGCACCAGGGACACGATCCGTGCCGGGGCGTTCGGCACGTCCACCCTTCGCCCCACGGCATCCACCCAGGAGGCGGCCTCGGCGCGGGGGAGCCCCGGGCCGAGCACGACCAGGGCTCCCCACACGGCGACGAAGCGGACCGCAGGGGTGAGCATGCGGATCACGAACGCGGCTCCCGGGCGCCCACGCCCATTAGAAGGTGGCCGCGAGACCGGCCCGCCACGTGCGCGGGGGCATGGGGAAGCCGGGATTGACCTCGTAACCCCTGTCGAAGAGGTTGTCCACCCCCACCGTGACGTCGACGGCGACGGCATCCCCCACGATGACCGGCCGGGAGACCCGGGCGTCGAACACCGTGTAAGCGGGGTCCGGACGATTCGGCGCCGAGGGGTAGCGGGCGTACCGGCCGGCGAGCCGAAGGCGCAGGTCCCGGATCGGCTCCACGTCCACGTGGGCGCTCGCCTGGTGGCGCGGCTTGCCCGGGAGGAAGTCCCCCGTGTCCCGGTCGACGGCGTGGAGGTAGGTGTAGTTGGCGCCCAGCCCCAGCCCCTCGTGGAGGGTCAGGGCGGCAAACGCCTCCGCGCCCCAGGTGCGCGAGGTGCCCACGTTCCTCGGGCTCCACACCGAGAAGGGGTCGGCGGGGTCTTCGGGCTGCCAGTCGATCAGGTCCTTGGCGTCCCGCCGAAATCCTGCCAGGGACGCGCTCCCCACGTTGCCGAGACCCTGGGAGACCCCCACTTCGTACTCCCATGCCCGCTCGGGGTCCAGATCCGGGTTCCCTCGGGTGAAGCCGTCGAAGGGCCAGAACCGGTCGTTGAACGTCGGCGCCCGGTAGGCCCGGCCGGCCGACGCGCGCACCTGGCCGGAAGCCCAGGGGGAGAGGAGCAGGCTCGTGCGCGGGCTCCACTCGTTTCGAAAGTCGGAGTGGCCGTCGTAGCGGACCCCGAGGAGAACGGAGGCCCAGGAAGCGAGCGAGAGCTCCTGCTGACCAAACGCCCCCCAGCGGAACTGGTCGCGATTTCCATTGGAGGTGGAGTCCAGGAAGTCGCGGTAGAGCTCGCTTCCCAGGGTCAGCCCCTGGCCCCGGATGGGCGTGTCGATCTGCACTTCCCCCCCCACCGTCTCGGCGAGATGCCGGTCGTCCGCCGGGAAGAAGCCTCCGGGGTCCCGGAATCGGTTGTCGAAGCGATCATATCCCCCCCGTCCGGTGAAGGCGACGGGCCCGAGCGGGCCTCGGAGGGAGAGCGAGGCGGAGGTGTTCTCGTCCCGCTGGCGGGCGTCGGGGGTCTCGAAGAAGCCCTTCATGCCCGGCACGCCGATCTCCTTCTGCAGGTGATACCCGTGCGCCTCGAGCACGAAGTCTCCGGGCAGGTACCAGGCCAGGAGGCCGTCGAGGGTCGTCCGGTCCAGGCCGGAGTTGTCCCGATACCCTTGGGAGCGGTCCCGCGACGCCCCGAACCGGTACCCCAGGGGACCCACGCGCCGGGAGGCCGAGAAGCTGAGCTCGCGGGTGTCGTGTCGGGCCTCGCTCCAGGAGAAGGTCGTGCGCGGCTCGGCCTCGGGGCGGCGCGTGACGATGTGGATCACGCCGGCGAGCGCGTTGGACCCGTACAGAGCGGAGGCCGGACCTCGCAGCACCTCGATGCGCTCGATCTGTTCGAGGGGCACCGGAAGGTTCGCCAGGTCGAACTGTCCCAACTGGGAGGAGTTGAGCCGAATCCCGTCGAGCAGCACGAGGACCTGCTGCGCCTCCGAGCCCCGGATGCTCGCCGTGGCGAGGGATCCCGGGGCGCCGTTCTCCACCACGGTCACCCCCACGGCGTCGCGGAGCACCTCCTGCAGCCGCCGCGCTCCGGAGGCGAGGATCTCCTCGGCCGGGATCACCGTGACCGAGGGCCCGACCTGGGGCACCTGGCGGGGCGTCCGGGTGGCGGTCACCACCACTGGTTCCAAGGTCGCGTTCTGGGCAGGGGCGGATACCGCGCTGCAGAGGGCGATACCCAGGAGTGCAGGGACAAGGATTCTTCGCATGGGTCCTCCTCGTGGTCTCCTGCGCGGGCGGCGTGAGGGGGCGCGGGGCCGCAGACGCAAGAAGCCCGCACAGGTTCGCTGTGCGGGCTTCCCGTATTCGAAGCGCCGGCCTTCCCACTCTCCCGGGTCGCGAGGAGACTTGGTGTGGGCCGCCCGCTCCGGCAGGTCTTCTGGCTCGCGATTCATCCTCGGGGCCGCCTTCCCGGTCCGACCGCGACCAGTGGCTCCGTGGCCCTTCGTCCTCGCTTACAGCGGCGGGTCCGCGGGGGCTTCGCACCCCACTTCCCTTTTCAGCCCTCACGGGCACCGGCGGGCGTCGTTCGTCGATTGTGGGTACCTGTCTACGCCGCGAACCGGCCCCTTGTCACGCCACCCCCCCGCCTTCCCGGAGCCCCATCCCCCCCTTCCCCGTCCCTGCCACATCGGCCCACCGCCCCGTCCGTAGGGGGCCCTCCCGGCGGAGGTCCCCCTCCACGACCTTCAGGTGTGGATCTCCTTCATCGTGCAGGTGCTCAGCCCGAGGAACTGGCTGATGGGGCAGTACCCGATGGCGGCCGTGGCGATGGGCACGAGCCCGACCAGGGACAGGTACGCCGCCGCTCCGGGCAGCACGAACCACAGAGACAGGAGCGCGAGCCCCACCACCACCCGCACCACGCGATCGGTCGTCGAACACACGTTGTGGATCATGGCGCCACCTCCTTCCCCCCGTTGCGCCTTCCCGATACGCCCTCACGATAACCACGGATCGGCGCTCGGCAATACGGGAGGCTCCTACTCCCAGTCGCCCGTGAGGGTAAAGGCGCCCCAGTAGCCCGGGTGGGGGTAGCGGGCCCGCACGTGCAGGAGTGCCGACCGCAGGCTCTCGGCCTTGTTGTCCTCGGCGTACCGCCGGTAGAAGTGCTTCATCAGGACCGCGGTGGAGACGTCGCTCACCCGCCACAGGCTCGAGACGATGGTGTGGGTGCCGGCGTAGAAAAAGGCCCGGTTGAGGCCGATGACGTCGTCGCCCCGGGTCACCTCGCCCAGTCCCGTCTGGCAGGCGCTCAGCACCACGAGATCCGCCCGGAGCTCCAGGGCGAAGACCTCCGCGGCCTGGAGGTCTCCGTCGTTGTCCGGGTCGGGGACGAGCTTGAGGGCCGAGAAGAGGGGGTTGATCGGGTCGAATTCCCCGTGGGAGGCCACGTGGAGGATGCCGAAGTCCCGCAGGTGCCGGGTCACCCAGGTCTCGGTGGCCCGCTCGCCGGTGAGCACGGTCACCTCCGGGAAGTTCCAGCGGATGGTGCCCACCTCCTGCTCGGCGAAGGGGAGCTCCAGGGCGGGGGTGCCGAGATCCGGGTTGCCGATGGCGAGCACCCGCCGGTTGGCGCCGGGGTCGCGCCGCTCCAGGGTGTAGCGCAGCACGCTGGCGCTGGGCAGGTAGAAGAGGGGCCAGCGGTCCGCCACGTGGTCTTCGGGGCCGGCCAGGGTGGCGAAGGCCAGGTAGTGGAGGGCCCCGTGGGGGATGATCCCCAGGGTGGTTACGCCAGCCAGGTGAGGTCCCAGGGGCTCCACCAGGAGGGCGTGGAGGGCCCGGGAGGGGGCGTCCAGGGGCTCCAGGTTCTGGAGGAGCCGCCGGAAGGCGAACACGTCCTCCTCCAGGGTCTCCCGCCGGCCCGGGGTGCGCACCAGGACGAGGCCCTCGGGCCGCAGGACCCAGCACAGGACCTCGTCCTCCAGGAGGTAGTAGGCCAGCAGCGCGACCCCGGGCTCCAGGAGGGCGCGGACGTCGCCTTCGCCCAGGGGCTGGACGGAGACCAGGGAGGCGAGCTCCGGGTGGCGCGCCTGGATCTCCAGGAGCAGGTCCCGGTGCTCGTCGCGCAGGCGCTGCGCCGCCGCCTCGTAGGCCGCCCGCTCGGGGCCCTCGGGGGCCTGGGCGGCCAGGGCGAGCTGCTCGTGGAGCCGGGCCTTGAGCACGCCCTGGCGGTCGTAGAGCTCCTGCTCCACGGCCCCCCGCAGGGTGAGGCGCTGGTTGCCCAGGAGGTCGATGAAGTTGCGCGAGCGGGACCGCTCGGCCACCTCGAAGGCCCCGGCGGGCTGCCCCAGGGCCACGAGCACCCCGACCAGGGCCTCGTAGACCGCCACCTTGTCGGTGAGGAAGCCGTCACGGAGCTGCTCCAGGCGGATCTCGGCGCGCACCTCCTCCACCACCTCCACCGCCTTGGCCAGGA
The DNA here is from genome assembly GCA_040756475.1 of Thermodesulfobacteriota bacterium. Classification (NCBI taxonomy): domain Bacteria; kingdom Pseudomonadati; phylum Thermodesulfobacteriota; species Thermodesulfobacteriota bacterium. Next base: position 7,322 of record JBFLZB010000134.1, on the reverse strand, counting down.
CCCCTCGGGCCTCCTCCAGCCGGCCGCCCGAGCGCTCCAGGAGCCCCAGGCCGTGCAGCGCCCGCCACTCCACCTCCCGCAGGACCATGGCCCGGGCCGCCTCCAGGGCGCGCCCGAAGGCGTCCCGCGCCTCCCCGGTCGCGTTCCCGGCGGCCAGGGCCTCCCCCACCGCGAGCCAGGCCTTGGCTTCGTTGACCCGGTCGCCGATGGCCTGCGCCTCGGCCGCGGCCTCCCGCAGGAGCGGCAGGGCTGCCGCGGCGTCTCCCTGGCGCAGGTGGGTGAGCCCGAGGTTTCGCAGGTCGTAGGCCACCGCCCAGCGGGAACCCAGGCGCCGGTCGATGGCGAGGGCCTGCTCCAGGGCCTCCCGGGCCTGGGCGAAGCGGCCCATCTCCCGGTACACGAGGCCGATGTTGTTGAGCGAGGTGGCCACCTCGTCCTCCCGGGCCACCAGGGAGCGGGCCCGCTCCAGCGCCCGGTGGAGCTCCCGCAGGGCGCGGTCGTGGTCCCCCAGGGTCCACCAGGTGAGGCCCGAGGTGTTGAGACTCACCACCTCCCCCAGGGTCCAGCCGCTCTCCCGGCTCAGGGCGTAGGCCTCGCGCTGGAGGTCGAAGGCGTCCTGGTACCGGGCCTGGAACCAGGCGTTGTTGGCCTGCTCGATGCGCACCTTGGCCCGGAGCACCGGGTCGGGCTCGTCCTCCAGGAGCTCCAGGGCGAGGGCGTAGCGCTCCTCGGCGGCGGGGAAGTTCCCCAGGAACCGCTCGCACCGGCCCACGTCCACCAGGGACTGGACGACCCCGTGGAGCTCGCCCGCGGCGTCATAGAGCTCCAGGGCCTTCTCGTAGCTCTGCTTGGCCCGGGCCCACCGGTTGAGGCGCAGGTCGTAGAGCCGGCCCAGGCTGGCGTGCTGGGCGGCCAGGAGCTCGCCCTGCCCCAGCTCGCGGCTCCGCTCGGCAGCGGCCCCGAAGGCGTCCAGGGCCCGGTCGTACTCGGCGGCGTTCTCCAGCACCGCCCCGAGGCTCGCCAGGGCCTGGATCTCCGGCGGGCCGAGCTCCAGGTTGGCGAGCATCTCCGCCGCCTCCTCCAGGGCGGGCACGGCCTGGCCGTAGCGCTCCCGGCGGGCCTGGACGAGGCCCAGCCGCAGCAGGGCGTCGGCGTGGGCGGCGGAGTAGGGAGCCTCGGTGGCCACCGCCTCCGCCAGGGCCAGGGCGTGGCGCTCCGCGTCCTCCAGTCGCCCCGCCGCCCAGGCAGCCTCCCGGGCGAAGCGGTGGAGCTCGCCCCGGTAGCCCGCCAGGTCTTCGGTCTCCTCGGCCACCCAGAGGGCGTCCTCGGCGGCCCGCAGCGCCTCGGCGGCCCGGCCCGAGTGAAAGGCCGCCTGGGCGTGCTGGGCGTACTGGAAGAACCGGGACCGGGCGAGCTCCCGGGCCTCCTCGGGCCCCAGGCCCGGGAAGCCGAGCACCCCCCAGGCGTTCCCAGCGGCCACCGTGGCGGGGGCCCGGGCGTACGCGGCGAGGAAGGAGGGGAGCCGGTCCGGCCCGGCGCTGTGGGGCAGGGCTGGGACGACCACCGTGGGGCAGCCCGCGAGGCTCAGGAGGTGGGCGGCCGCGTACACGGCTTCCGCCTCGGTCTGGCCGAGCACGGCGAGCGAGGTCCGCCCCAGGCGGCCCAGGGTCTCCGGCAGGGGCACGGCCCGGCCCCGGGGGAGCTCCGCGGCCGGCACCTCCCGGGCGCTCTCCCCGGCCCGGGTGGGCACCGAGGAGCGGCGGCGCACCGGGCCGGCGAACACCAGGGTGTGGGCGGCGGAGACGGCTTCCAGCACCTCTTCCCCCTCGGCGCCCGACGGCGATGGGGGTTCTTGCGGCACGGCTACCGCCGCGTACCCGGCCGGGACCGGAAAGGCCGGTTCCCCCGCCACCAGGAGGGAACGGCGCAGGGGCTTTCGGGCCTGGAAGGAGCGCAGCCAGTGGGTGGCGCTCAGGGCGGCTCCGGTTCCCTCCCGGGTACGGGACCAGGCCAGCGCCGCCTCGGGAACCTCGAGGCAGACCACCGCCCCCTCCTCCAGCGGGGCCCCGGCGGGGAGGGCGGCCACCTCCTCGGCCTCGAAGGCGTCGGTCCCCAGGCGAAAGAGGAGGTAGCCGGCGCCGGGGCGGGCCACGGCCCGCAGGAGGACCGTGCCCTCGGGCAGGGTTTCCACCAGCTCGGCCGCAGTGGCCGGTTCGGGTCCCAGGAGGGCCAGGCCCCCGGGGGCCTCCCCATCCCCCCGGCGGGCCACCGCCTCGGCCCGGAGTTCCCGGAACCGGGTCAGGAGCTCCCGGTGCTCTCCCCGGCGGCGCGCCGCCTCCTCGGGGCTCCGGGCCCGGGAAGCCGCCTCGGCCGTTTCCTCCGCGCCGGCCGCGAGGCCCAGGAGGAGGAGCACCGCTTCCTGGAGGTCCTCCCGGCCCTTGGCGGCGGCCAGGGCCGGCAGGCGCGCCCGGTCGGGGCCGAGCTGGGCCTGGAGGAGGCGCTCTTCCCTCTCCAGGTTCTCGGCCCGGTAGGCCTGCTCCTCTCCCCCGGCACCCCCAGCGGTCGAGGCGGCGCGGCGCAGTTCGCGCAGGCGCAGGAGCCGGGGCAGGACGGCCCGTGCGAGCTCCCGGTCGGCGTCGGTCAGGGCGCCCGCGGTGGCGGGGGCCAGGCGGTGCACGCGCTCGAGCTCGGCCAGGCGCTCGGCGAGGTCGAAGGCCGCCTCCGGGTCCCCGGCCTCCCAGAGGGCCTCCACCAGGGGCGCGAAGGTCGCCGGGATCTCCCCCGGGGCCGCGTAGGCCCGCAGGGGCGTAACGGCCTCCAGGACCTCGAGGGCTTCCTCCAGGCGCCCGAGGGCTGCCAGGGCCCGCCACTCCAGGTCGGGCAGGAGCCCCCGCCGGGCGAGCTCCAGGGCCCGGGCGTCGTGGGCCTCGCCGGAGTCGCCCAGGGCCTCCAGGGTCCGGGCCAGGCCCAGGTGGAGCCGGGAGGCCCGGGCCCGGGCCTCCCGGCTGCCCCCCTCCAGGAGCGCCGCCCCGTCTCCCGCGGCCCGCAGGCCGGCGTGGAAGTGGGCCGCCGCCCGGGCCAGCGCCCGTCCCCGGGCCGCGGCCGCCTCGGGACCCTCGGCCCCCCGGGGGGGAGGCGGCCGGGAAGCTCCCGGCTCGCCTTCCGGACCGGGCTCCGGGAGGCTCGGGGGCGCCGTGCCTTCCCCGAGCCAGAAGAGGGCGAGGGCGGCGTGGAAGGAGACCGCCAGGGGCTGGCGGGAAGCCACGGGGTCGCGGCGCAGGGCCTCGGCGGCCCGGCGCTCCTCGGCCTCCAGCTCCCGCAGGAGGGCCGGGCGGGCCGGGTGCTCCGGGGGGAACCGCTCCAGGGCCCGGGCCATGGCGGCGGCGTTCCACGCGGCGCTTCCCGCGCCGCCGGTTCCGTCGGGCCCCCGGCCCAGGGCGGCGGAGCGGCCGAACCGGGCGAAGGCCTCGGCGAGCTCGCCCCGGGCGTAGGCGAGCAGGCCCGCCCGGTGGGCCAGGAGGGAGGCCCCGAACCGGTCGCCCTCGGCCACCGGCTTCCCCTCGGGGTACCGGGCCAGGAGCCCCCGGAGGCCCTCCTCGGCGTCGTCGAGCTCGCCGCGCTCCAGGGCGATCCGGGAGAGGAAGGTCTCGGCCAGGCGCTCCTCCTGGGCCGCGGTGAACCCGAAGGCCGCCTGGGTGGCCCCGGCGGCGTCCAGGGGTACCTCGGCCCGCAGGTGGAGCAGCGCGCCGTCCTCCGCGCCTGCGGTCTCGGCGCTGCGCCGCCGGTCGGGCGCCCCGTGGCGCCGCACCAGGGCCACCGCTTCCCGAAACCCCTCGGCGGCGCGCCCCAGGAGCTCCCGGCGCTCGGCCCCGGCCCGCTCCCCCGCGAGCTGATAGAGGCAGTAGGCGGCAGAGCGGCGGTTTTGGCCCAGGTTCTCCCGCCGGCCCAGGCGCTGGTTGGCGCGAAACGCCTCCTCGAAGGCCCCGGCGGCGCTCGCCCACTGGCCGGCTTCCTGGTGGGCCAGGGCCAGCCGGTCCAGGAGCTCGGCGCGCAGCTCGGCAAAGCGCACCGGCGCCCCCAGGGCGTCGCGTACGCGGGCGACCCGGTACGCCAGGGATTCCCGCAGCTCCTCGGCCTCCCCGGCGCCCCGACGAGATTCCCGGGCCGCTCGGGAGGCCAGCTCCCGGTGCAGGGCTTCCTGCTCTTCCAAGAGCCCTTCGATCCCGGCCCGGTAGGCCTCCCACGCGGGGGAGGGGACCTCGTCGCCCTGGCGCTCGCTCTCCCGGGTCAGGCGGTAGAGGCGCTCCCGCAGCTCGGACTGGCGCTCGGCCAGCCGCCGGGCCGCCGCGTCGGGGGGGGGAGCCCCCGGGGCGGGGAGGGGCAGGTGGCGATCCAGCACCGTGCGCAGCAGGGCGTCGTAGGCCCGGGAAGCCGCCAGGGGGTCGGCCCGGTCCGCCAGGAGCTCCAGGGCCCTGGCGTAGAGCTCCGCCGCCCGGGCGGGCTCGCGCACCTGGAAGGCGGCGGCCCCGAAGCGGCGGAAGAAGAGGATCTCCTGGTCGGGGGCGTCGAAGGGGACCCCGGAGGCCAGGCGCTCGGCGTAATGCCGGTCGGCGGCGGGGTACTGGCCGAGCAGGAAGGCGGCGTTGCCCTGGTTGAGCAGGAGGTGGGCGGCGTTGGCGGGATCGGCGCGGCGGTCGTTGAGGAAGGCCGCCCGCCGGTAGGCTTCCAGGGCTTCTTCCAGCCCCCCGCGCACCCCGTGCACCGTCTCCAGGACCTCGGAGACGTACCCCAGGGTCTGGTGGAAGTACTCCACCTGCCCCCGGCGGGCGATGGCTTGGGTGATCCACTCCCGGGCTTCCTCCAGGGCCGGGCGGGTCTCCCGGTAGGTGAGGGCGAGCCCCAGGGCGTAGAGGGCCACCGCGTCCCCCGGGTCGGCCTCGGCACGGGACCGGTACCCGGCGAGCACCCCCTCCAGGTTCCCCAGGGCGGCGGAGGCCTGGATGTACCCGCGGTGGGCCTCCAGGATGGCGTCGTCGTAGCGCAGGAGGTCCCGGAAGAGGCTGCGGGCCGATGCGGCCTCGCCGGTGCGCAGGAGGAAGGCGCCGGCCTCGGAGGTGCGGCGCACGTAGCCCTGTCGCGCGAGGCGGTAGATGCGGTCTTCCCGGGGCCTCAGACGAAGCTCCGCCTCATAGAGATCCAGGGCCTGGCGGAAGCGCTCCTCCCGGTAGAGGATCTCGGCCAGGGCCAGGCGGGCGGCGGCGGTCTGGGTGGCCACCGCCGGGAACTCGTCGAGCACCTGCCGGTAGGCGGCCTTGGCCCGGGCCCACTCGTCGCGGGCGTAGAGCAGATCGCCCGCCCGGTTGAGCGCCCCCATGGCCAGGCGCGGGTGGGGCTCCCGGGCCTCCCCGGCCGTCTGGCGCAGGGCCGCCACCCGGGCGTCCACCTGGGCGGCGGCCTGGGCGCCGGGAGTCTCCGGGACGCCGGCGGAGGCCAGGTCCAGCAGGCGCTCCACCGCCCGGTCCCCCCACGCGTCCACCTCGGGATAGCGCTCCAGTACCGCTCGGTACGCCCCCTCCAGGGCCTCGGGGCGGCCCACCCGGCCGAAGGCCTCCCCCCGGAGGAAGAGGGCCTCGGCGGCCGCCGACCGCTCTTCGGGGTGGTCCCGGACCACCCGGTCCAGGATGGCCAGGGCCGAGAGGAGGGCCCCGGGGTCCCGCCCCAGGTCGAGGAGGAGCCGGGCGCGCTCCACCCCGGCCCGGGCCCCCACTGGGCCCGCCCCTTCCCCCTCCCTTGCTGCCGCGGCAATCGCCTCCAGCGCCGCGAGCCCGGCTTCGAGAGCGCTGCGGGCCCCCGCCGGGTCCCCGGCCTCCTGGGCCTCCCGGGCGTTTCGCCGGGTCGCCAGGGCGGTGCCGCGGAGCCTGGCGAGAGACGCCTCGGGCTCCACCTCGGGGGTGTCGGCGGCTCCCCGGGCGAAGGCGGCTTCGGCCGCGTCGGGGAACCCGGCCGCCAGGTAGGCGAGCCCCGCCCCCAGGGCGGCCCGGGCGGCATGGAGCCGCGCCCCCGGGTAGCGCTCGCGCACCTTCTCGTAGGCGGCGGCCGTCAGGAGGGGGTCGGGGGGAAAGACCTCCCGCTCCACTTCCTGGGCCAGGGCGAGCTGGGCGGCGGCGTCTTGCCGGTGGGGGATGGCCCCCTCGGGGGGCAGGGACCAGGCGTTGGCCCCCCCGGTGCGCCCCGAGAGGAAGTAGAGTCGGCCCGCGGCGGCGGCGGGCAGGGCCGGTCGGTCGGCCCCGTAGGAGGCGGGGGTTTGGGGATGGGCCCGGGGGAGGGCCGGGCTTCCATCCGAGGGGGCCGACCGGTCCGACTCACCGGACCCGTCGGACGGGTCTGCCAGGCCGGACCCCGGCCTGAGGCGAAACAGCACCCCGTGGTCGCGGGCGGTGACCCAGCCGTCCCGGTCGGTGTCGAGCTCCCGCCGGACGAAGAGGAGGCTGCCCTCGGGGGTCCAGACGGGGGCCGCGTCCAGGGCCGGGCCCTGGGTGAGGGGAACCGCCCTTCCCCTCTCCAGGTCCAGGAGGAAGAGATCTCCCCCCGGGTCCCGGCCCCGGCCCACGAAGGCCAGACTCCCTCCCTCCGGGGAGACCGCGGGGGACTCTCCGAACACGGGTCCGCCCCGGTGTCCGTACTCCAGGTCCCGGGGCGGCCCGGCCTCGGGGCCTCCCCCGCGCCGGGGGGGAGCCAGGGGCACCACCGCGAGGCGCGGGTGGGCCTCCCCCGGAAGGGTCCGGTGATAGTAGAGGGAGGCGCCGTCGGGGGAGAAAGCCGGGCTCCCGTCGCCCGCCTCGCGCCCGGTGAGGCGGCGGGGCTCGCCCGCGACCGCCCCCTCCCCGTCCAGGCCCAGGAGAAAGAGGTCGCCCCGGGCGTCGTGGCTCGTCCCCACGTAGGCGAGCCAGCGGCCGTCGGGGGAGAAGGCGGGGGCGGTCTCGTCCCCGGGGGCCGAGGTGAGGCGGCGGGGGAGGACCACCCGGTTGGGGTCGGCCGAGCGAAGCCACAGGTCCAGGCTCCCCTCGGGCCCGGCGGCGTAGGCGAGCCAGCGGCCGTCGGGGGAGACGGCCAGGGCGGAGAGGGGCTCGGCCTCGGCCGTGACCTGCACCGGCTCGTGGACGGGCACGGGCAGGGGCGCCCGGCCGTGGCGGGTCTCGGTGGGGACCTGGGCCGGGGCGGTGTGGGCCGCCAGGATCAGGAGCGCCAGGCCGGCGCAGATGCCGAAGGAAAAGGGGGGGGGGGGCGGGGGCGGCGGCGCGGGGCGGGGCCCCCCCCCCCCC
>JBFLZB010000133.1 GCA_040756475.1 Thermodesulfobacteriota bacterium | reverse complement strand
CTAGCGACCGGAAGTCGCCGGCGCAACCGAAGACGGGCACCGTCGTTCCCTCCGCGGGGGCCGGACCTTGCGCAGGGGGCGGACCGCAGTACCGTTCGGGGAGGCCTGAGGCTCTACCCTCCCTCGCCACCGGAGGAATCAACTATTTTCGGGTGCGCCAGCGCCACCAGGAGGCCTTGGCCGCGGGCCGCGCGGTTCAGCGCGCGCCGGCTCCCGGGGGCGCGCACGAACTCTCGGAGCTCGTGCGGGACGAGGGCGGCGGCGTCGCCATCGCCAAGGCCCAGATGCTCTTCTGGACCGTGCTGACCCTCACCCTCTTCGTGGCGAAGAGCCTCCTCGAAGGAAACCTCTGGGAGGTGCCCTGGCCCATGGTGGCCCTCATGGGGATGGGCCAGGCCGGATATCTCGCCCCCAAACTCCGCTCGGAAGAGGCGGCGCCGCCCGCCGCTCCCCCGGGGGGGGCCGGGAGAGCCGAGGGGGCCTGACCATGCGCAACCATCCGTGGCGCATCGGGGAGGCGCCCCGGACTGGCACGGGGCGCGAGGGTACACCGTGCCCATCGAAATCGGCAGCGGGACCGACAGATCCGGCGGACCTGCCGGAAAGGGGGAAATGCCCGTGAAGATCGCCACGTGGAACGTCAACTCGGTGCGGGCGCGGCTCGACCACCTGTTGCGCTGGCTCGACCGCGCGAAGCCTGACGTCCTTTGCCTCCAGGAGCTCAAGGTCCAGGACGCGGACTTCCCCTTCGACCCCCTGCGGGAAGCCGGCTACTTCGCGGCCGTGGCGGGGCAGAAGACCTACAACGGCGTCGCGGTGCTCGCCCGCGACGCGCCCGCCGATCCCGTCGTCGGCCTGGCCCACCTGCCCGCCGACCACCCCCTGAATGCCCAGCGGCGGCTCTTGGCGGCCACGGTGGAGAACGTGCGCGTGCTCTCGCTCTACCTTCCCAACGGGGAGGCCGTGGGAAGCGAGAAGTACGCCTTCAAGCTGGCCTTCTTTCGGGAGTTGCGCGCCTACCTCGACCGGGAGTGCTCCCCGCAAGCCCCCCTCATCCTGTGCGGCGACTTCAACGTGGCGCCCGAGGCCCGGGATGTCTACGACCCCGAGGGCTGGGAAGGCAGCGTGCTCTGCTCGGCGCCCGAGCGCGCAGCCCTGGAGGAGCTTCGCGCCTTCGGGTTCACGGACTGCTTTCGCCGGCACCACGAGGAGGGGGGGCGTTACTCCTGGTGGGACTACCGGGGCGGGGGGTACTGGAAGAACCAGGGCCTGCGGATCGACCACCTCTGGACCACCCCACCGCTCGCCGCCCGATGCACCGCGAGCGACGTGGACGAAACCCCCCGCAAGTGGAAGAAGCCCTCCGACCACGCCCCCGTGTGGGCCGAGTTCGGGCCGGCGGGTTGAGGCCGGACTCGAGTTTCCGCAAGTCCCGAAGTCGGATCACGACACTGTCGCGACGTTTCGGAGAAGGGCAGGTAGCGCTTGCCCGTGCCGGTGAAGTCGCTGAAGAGCTCCACCACGTGGCCCACGTCGACGACCACCAGGAAGGGCGGCCAGCCCTCGTCGCTGGGCAGGGCCTCGGCGTACTGCTCGGCCTGGCCCCGGGCGGCCGATCCCCGAAGCTGCGCCTTGCGGGGCTACGACGGGGTCGGTGCCGCCGCGGGCAGGGTCACGTCCTCGTAGACGTCGTCCATCCCGCAGGAGAAGCCCACGCTCGCGAGCTCTACGCGCTCCCCTTCCCCATAGGGGTGGAGCACCCAGCGCCCTTCCTCGTTTCGGCGAAAGCACTCCACGCTTCGGCTCTCGGCGTCCACGAGCACGTACTCGCGAAGGTCCTCGATCCGGCGGTACCAGGCGAACTTGCGGCCCCGGTCGAAGGCCGCGGTGCCCGGGGAAAGGACCTCGATCACGAGCAGGGGGTGCTCCTTGAAGAGGTCGCGTTTCCGGTCGAGCTCGTCGCAGGTGACGAAGACGTCGGGGTAGAAAAACGGACCCTCGGCCGCGACCCGCACCTTCATGTCCGCCACGTAGGCCCGACAGGGGCCGCCGCGCAGGTGGGCACGGAGCATCGCCGCCAGGTTGAGCGCGATCGTCACGTGGGCGTCGGTGGCCCCCGACATGGCGTAGACGAGCCCCTCGACGTACTCGTTCTTCTCGGGACGGCCCTGCTCCCACCCCAGGTACTCGTCGGGGGTCATGGGCGCGGCGGGCTGGGGTAGCGGCATGGCAGGCCTCCGGGTACGAGGGTGCACCGGAGTATCCCCGCCCGCTGGGGGCCCGTCAAGGCGGGCTGGCCCTGCGGGGCCGCATTGCCCTTGTAGGAGCCGGCTCCTGCCGGCGACCCGGCCGCAGGCCGGTCCAGTGCGGCCCTGCGGGGCCGCATCGCCTGCGGGAGCAGGCTCCTCCAGAGCGCGGGGCAGGCGGTCAAACAGGGGAAGGAGGGCCCTGGGCGAGGCGGCGCAGGATGTCCCAGTAGGCTCCCCGGGCCCCGGCGGCGATGGCCTCTTCGAGCACCCGGTTGGCGTTGTAGTTGTAGTTCTGCTCCTTCTTCGTCGGGTCGGCGAAGAGGAACCGGGGGTCGTTCCCCGCGTGCTCTGCGACGATGGCCGGGAGCTCGTCGCCCAGGGCGGGGGAGAGGTAGAAGGCAGGACGGGCGAGGTCGGGGCCGCCGGGCCCCGGCAGGGGCCGAAGCCCCTCAGGATGGGCGAGGGCGGTCTGGGCCAGCGCCGTGCCGGGGTAGACCCTCACGCCCACGGAGAGGCCGACCCGGGGCGCGTCGACGCGCCGCATGAACGAGATCGCTTCTTCCAGGGTCTGGCGGGTCTCCCCGGGCCCCCCCAGGAGCAGGTCGAACAGGAAGGGCAGCCCGGCCGCCCGGCAGGCCTCGGCCGCTCCGAGGAGGTCCTCGGGGCCGTGGTCGCGGCCGAGGCGGGAGAGCTGGCCCGGGTCGGCGTGGTCGGCCCCGAAGTCGATCCCCGCACAGCCGGCGCGGGCCATGGCGAGGGCGAGCTCGCGGGAGAAGGGCCGGGGAGCGCAGTAGGCGTACCACCGGAGCCGGCTGCCCATCCCCGCGGCCGAGATCGCCTCGCACACGGCCAGGGCGTGGTCGGGGGGCAGGTTGAACTCCGAGTCGCAGGTGTGGAGGTGGTCTGCCCCCTGGGCCAGGAGAGTCCGGAGCTCGGCCACCACCCTCTCCGGCGCATGCAGGCGCACCCGGTTCCCCTTCGCCAGGGGGTCGGCGCAGTAGGTGCACCTGCCGGCGCAGCCCCGCTTGGTCTCGAACCCGAGCTGGCCCCCCTCCCGGAAATAGCGCCCGTTGTCCATCCAGCGCCGGGAGGGGAAGGGGAGCTCCGCCAGGTCGCCGAAGGTGCAGGGGTTCGCCCGAAACCCGGAGCCCGTACGGCGCACCAGCCCGGGCAGATCGTCCACGGGCCGCCGCTGGGCGAGCCGGGCCGCGAGGGCGGGGAACCCGAACTCCCCCTCTCCCCGAAGCCCCAGGTCCGCCCCGCAGAGCTCCAGCACGGCCTCGGGCATCACCGAGAACCCCACTCCCCCCAGGATCACCGGAGCGCTCGTGGCGGCCCGGAGCTCGGCGACCACCTCGGCCATCTGGGGCAGGAAGAAGTCCTGGCCGCCAAAGTAGCAGTCGTCGGTGTTGCGCAGGGTCACCCCCACCACGTCGGGGCCGAAGGCGTCCGCCACGGCCGCAGGGACCTCCGGCTCCAGGCACAGGTCGAGCACCCGCACCTCGGCGCCCCGGGCGGCCAGGGCATCGGCGAGGTAGTCGAGGCCCAGGGGCGCGACGGGCGGCCGGATCCGGTTGGGATTGACGAGGAGCACGCGCATGGGTCGCCCTCGGCCAGGCGTTCGGGGAGGAAGTCCATCTGACCACCGCGAGGTTTGGCCGTCAACCGGCGGGCCAGAACCGACGGCGCCAGGGATCTCACCCCCTGCCGGCCGCCTCTTCGCCTTGCCTTTCCGATGGATGATGGTAGAACCCCTCTGGCTTTCCCTCCCCCGGGCCGACGACCACCCCACCACACACCACCGCCGGCCGTATGAGAAGAGGTGAGAATCCATGGCTACCGATCCCGTCTGCGGCATGGAGGTGAGCCGGGAGACCCCGCACCGACTGGAGCGAGGCGGGCGGACGATCTTGTTCTGCAGCTCCCACTGCCGGGAGAAGTTCCAGGGGGGCTCCGGGGGGCAAGAAGGTGCGGCGCCGCCCCGACGGAGGCCCCACGGCGTGGCAAGCGAGGACGCGGTCTACACGTGCCCCATGCACCCCGACGTGAGACAGGAGGGTCCCGGGAATTGCCCCAAGTGCGGCATGGCGCTGGAGCCGGTGGAGCCCCCGGCGCCGGCGAGCCGGGTCGAGTACACGTGCCCCATGCACCCCGAGATTGTGCGGGACCGGCCGGGGTCCTGCCCCAAGTGCGGCATGGCGTTGGAGCCACGCACCGTGGCCGTAGAGGAGGAGAACCCGGAGCTCGCGGACATGACTCGGCGGTTCTGGGTGAGCCTGGTGCTGAGCCTGCCCGTCCTGGTGATCGCCATGGGGGGCCACGTCCCGGGCCTCTCCGGCTGGCTCTCGGGCCTGGCTACCCGGCAGGCGCTCAATTGGGTCGAGTTGGTCCTGGCCACCCCGGTGGTCCTGTGGGGCGGCTGGCCCTTCTTCGTGCGATTCTGGAACTCGCTGGCCAACCGCAGCCTCAACATGTTCACCCTGATCGGGCTTGGCGTCGGGGTGGCGTACCTTTACAGCGTGGTGGCCGCGGTGCTCCCCGGGCTCTTTCCGCCCTCGTTTCGCGGGGCCGAGGGCCACGTGGCGGTCTACTTCGAGGCCGCCGCGGTGATCACCACGCTCGTGCTCCTGGGGCAGGTGTTGGAGCTGCGAGCCCGCAGCCGCACCGGCGCAGCCATCCGGGCGCTCCTCGGTCTCGCACCCAAGACCGCCCGCCGCGTCCGCGAAGACGGGAGCGAGGAGGACGTTCCCCTCGAAGAGGTCGAGGCGGGGGACAAGCTGCGGGTGCGCCCCGGCGAGAAGGTCCCCGTGGACGGCGTGGTGCTCCAGGGCCGGAGCAGCGTCGACGAGTCGATGCTCACGGGGGAACCGCTCCCCGTGGAGAAGGCCCCCGGAGACCCCGTTACCGGCGCCACCATGAACCAGACCGGGTCGTTGATCATGGAGGCGCAGCGGGTGGGGGCCGAGACCCTGCTCGCCCAGATCGTCCAGATGGTGGCCGACGCGCAACGAAGCCGCGCCCCCATCCAGAAGCTGGCGGACCTGGTCGCCGGCTACTTCGTGCCCGCGGTGGTTGCCGTCGCTGCCTTGACCTTCGCCGTATGGGCGTTGGTGGGCCCCGAACCCCGCATGGCCCACGCGATCATCAATGCGGTGGCGGTGCTCATCATCGCGTGCCCCTGCGCACTGGGGCTCGCCACCCCCATGTCCATCATGGTCGCCACGGGCAAGGGGGCGACCCTGGGGGTACTCTTCAAGAACGCCGAGGCGATCGAGCACCTGCGCCGGGTGGACACGCTCGTGGTGGACAAGACAGGGACCCTCACCGAAGGCAAGCCCCGGCTCGTCTCGGTGGAGCGGGCGGAAGGCCGGGAGGAGGCGGAGCTGCTCCACCTGGCGGGGAGCCTGGAGCGGGGGAGCGAGCACCCGCTGGCGGCGGCCATCGTCCGAGGTGCCGAGGAGCGGGAGGTGGCCCTGGCAGCCGTGGAGGACTTCGCGTCCCACACCGGGAAGGGGGTCACGGGCCGGGTCGGGGGCAGGGCGGTGGCACTGGGCACGCAGGTGCTCCTGGCGGAGCTGGGGGTCGATCCCGGGCCGCTGGCGGCGCGGGCGGAGTCCCGGCGCGCCGAGGGCCAGACCGCGATGTACGTGGCGGTGGACGGCGTGGCGGCGGGCCTTCTCGTTGTCGCCGACCCCGTCAAGGAGTCGACCCCCGAGGCGATCGGCCAGCTCCACGCGGAAGGCATCCGGATCGTCATGCTCACCGGCGACAGTCGCACCACCGCGGAAGCCGTGGCCCGCACGCTCGGCATCGACGAGGTGCGCGCCGAGGTGCTGCCCCAGGACAAGGCCGCCAAGGTCAAGGAACTCCAGGGACAAGGCCGTTTCGTCGCCATGGCCGGCGACGGGATCAACGACGCGCCCGCCCTGGCCCAGGCCCAGGTGGGGATCGCCATGGGAACGGGGACCGACGTGGCCATGGAGAGCGCGGGGGTGACCCTGGTGAAGGGCGACCTGCGGGGCATCGTCCGGGCGCGCGCCCTGAGCCGGGCGACCATGAGCAACATCCGCCAGAATCTGTTCTTCGCCTTCGTCTACAACGCCTTGGGGGTGCCGGTCGCTGCGGGTGTGCTCTACCCCTTTGCCGGCCTCCTCCTGAGCCCCATGATCGCCGCCGCGGCCATGAGTTTCAGCTCCGTCTCGGTGGTGGGAAACGCGCTACGGCTTCGCGCCGCCAAGGTCTGAGCGCGGCCCCGGGCCTCACCCCCCCTGTACCCTGTAGGCCCCCGTCCCCGGCGGCTGCCGGTACCACCCCGGGTCCCGGTCGTAGCTCTCGAGGTCGTCGCGGATCTTGATGATGGTGAACATGCCGCCCATCTCGATGTTCCCGTAAGGGCCATCCCCCATCATCATAGGCAGGGTGTTGCGCGGCCCGGGCATGTGGGCCGCCATCGCCTGCATCTCGGCCATCCCATGTTCCCCCATGGCCATGTACCCGGGCACGAGCGCCCCGATGCGCTCCTCCAGGCCCTCCTGGCTCACCCCCAGGAAGTTGGGCAGCCCGTGGGCCATGGGGTTCATGGTGTGGTGGGACTTGTGGCAGTGGAAGGCCCAGTCGCCGGGGTTGTCGGCCACGAACTCGATGTCGCGAGTACTGCCCACGGGCACCTGGATCGTGGTCTCGGCCCACCGGGCCGTGGGCAGCAGCGGGCCGGCGTCGGTGCCGGTGACCCAGAAGTGGTGGCCGTGGATGTGGATGGGGTGCTCGTCCATGCTCAGGTTCGCGAGCCGGATGCGCACCCGGTCGCCCGTGCGGGCGAGCAGGGGCTCGGTGGCGGGGAAGACCACGCTGTTGAAGGTGAAGAGGTTGAAGTCGAGCATGACGGAAGGGTCGGGCCGAAACGTGCCCGGGTGGATCGCCCAGGCGTGGGTCATGAGCGCGAAGTCCCGGTTCACGGGAGGCGCGGAGGGCTCCCGGGGGTGGACGATGAAGAACCCCATCATTCCCATGGCGAGCTGGAGCATCTCGTCGGCGTGGGGGTGGTACATGAGGGTGCCCGACTGGCGCAGGGTGAACTCGTAGGCCCAGGTCTCCCCCGGGGGGATGTGGGGCTGGTTGAGCCCCCCCACCCCGTCCATGCCGTTGGGCAGCAGGACCCCGTGCCAGTGGATCGTCGTGTGGCTCGGGAGGCGGTTGGTCACGAGGATGCGCACCCGGTCCCCCTCCACCGCCTCGATGGTGGGGCCCGGGGTACTGCCGTTGTACCCGTAGGCCTTCACCCGCATGCCGGGGGCGAACTCCCGCTCCACCGGCTCCGCGACCAGGTGAAACTCCTTCGCCCCGTCCTTCATCACCCAGGGGAGGGTATTCCCGTTGGGGGTCACCACGGGCACGTAGGCGCCGGCAGTGGAAGGAGATCCGGGAGAACCGGAAGCAGCCCGGGCCAGGCCGGGCGCTCCGGCCAGCAGGGCAGCCGAGGCGAGCACCTCGCGGCGGGTGAGCCCGGTGGACATGGTCAGCCTCCGTGGTGACGGGGGTGCCCGGGCGCCGGGGCCGGGGGCAGGGCACGAAAGAACTCCTCGGCTTCCGCCTCCCCGGGCCGCGGCGGCGCCGGGGGAAGGGGGATCTCCCGGCCCACGGCCCGCTCCAGCTCGGCCCGCGCCTTCCAGTACCCGGCCAGGGCCTCGGCGTGGGCCTCCCGGGCCTCCAGTTCGGCGCGGCGGGCGGCCAGGAGGTCGAAGGGGCTCGCGAGCATGAAGTTGTACTCCCGCAAGGTGAGCTCCACGATCTCCTCCCGCAGGGGGAGCACCCCGTCGCGGTAGTGGGTGGCCAGGTACCGCCGGCGCAGGAGCCGGTCCCGGGCGGAGCGCACCTCCCCGCGCACCCGCATCGCCAGGGCGGCGAGCTCCTGCTGGCTCTGGCGCAGCCGGGCCTGGGCAGCGGCGATCTCGGGCTGGTGCTGGTGGAAGAGGGGGAGCTCCACCGCGGCGTTCGGCCCCAGGAGCCAGCCGCCCCCCGTCTCCCGCTCCCCGCCTACCCCAAACTCCAGGGAGCCGAGCCACCGCCAGTCCACCGCGAGCCCCAGGGCCCGGGCGCGGGCCCCGACCGTGATCCGGGCCGCCGCCAGGTCGAGCCGCCACGCCACCGCCTCGGACTCCAGGTGCTCCAGGGGAGGTTCGGCGGGGGGAGGCTCCGGGAGGCGGTCGGGGAGGGTCCAGGCGGTGCGGTGCCCCCAGAGCCCCAGCCGCACGCTCAGGGCCTCCCGCGCCGCCGCCTCTCGGGCATCTGCCTCGGCCGACGCGACCAGGGCGGTAGCCGCGCGGTCCCGCTCCCGGGCGAGCTCCAGGTCGCTCAGGTTTCCAGCTCCGCGGATCCGTTCGGCGAGCTCCAGGGCCGCAGCCGCCGCTTCGGCTGCCTGCCGGCGGGCGGACGCCACCCGCGCCGCCCCCATCACCTCGTAGTATGCCCCCTTTGCCGCCGCAGCGGCAGCCAGCGCGCGGTGGGCGGCTTCGAGCTTCGCCCCCTCGAAGCGGTCCTCCGCGAGTGCCCGGCGGGCGGGCAGGAGGAGCACGTCGAGCAAGCTCTGGCTCACCCCCAGGTCCCAGTTGGGCCGGCGGGGCTCCGCGTCGGGGAAGCGCACCGAGGCCGCCAGGGTGGGGTTGGGGAGAAGCGCCGCCCGGACCGCGTCGGCCTGGGCGATCCCGAGGTCCTCGTAGGCGGCCTGGAGGGACGGGTCGTTGAGGAGGGCGATGCGCGCAGCGGCATCCGCGGTGAGGGGCGCGGCGAGCAGGGCATCGAGGGCGCGGCCCACCTCGGGCGGCTCGCCCGGGGCTCGGTGCCAGACGGCCTCGTAGGAGCTTCGCTCGGCCACGGCGCGCCCCACGTCCGCGAACCCGGCGTCGGGGGGTACGTGGGCGCAGCCCGCCGCCAGGGCCGCCCCCACGAGGCACCCGACCGCCCCGGCGACGGGAGCTCTCACGGCCGGTGCCCTCCGTGGCCCTGGTGGGGCGCGGGCGGCTCCAACTCGGGGTCTTCGGCCTGTGCCGCGCTCGCGAAGGGGTTTGCCGGCGCAACGAATGGGGACTCCTCGGACGCAGGGTCGGCCGGGTGTCCGTGGGGCAGGGGCACCGACACGGGCGCCGCGGCGCACCCCCCCCACGCCCAGGCCATCCCCCCCAGCACGATCGCGATCTTTCGCACCGAACCTCCCCTCTTCGCCGAGCACGCACGCCAAGGCAGGGTACCGCCTCCGGCGGCCGGGGCAAGCCCGAGGGTGTACAGGAGTGTGCAGCTCTCGAGACTATTCAGCATGTGCGAACACAGGGACCCCGGGGGACGCGCCCCGACAGGGGGATAAAAGTCCAACGCGACCAGCAACTTGTGACTCGCCCCCACCGGTTGGCACGCCTCCTGCTTTTCACCTATGCCAAACGCGGCGATCCCACTCGCCCCCAACCAAAGGAGGTCTGCCATGAGAAAGACCCTGATTGCCCTCGTCGCCCTTGTCGCCCTCGCCACCGCCGGCACGACCCTGGCCGCCAGCGCCAAAGGAAGCTGCGGGTGCACCGAGGGGCCCACCTCCCAGACCCGCGTGCTCACCCCCTGGGAGCTCGGGCCGTAACCCCGTGGGGAGCGGCCCACCCGCTCCTCCAGCCGTCGACGCCGGCACGGTGACTCCATGCCGGCGTCGCTTTCCTTTTCCGAGTCGCGCTCGATCCCCTGCCCCCCGAGGCGGCGGCCGCGCCCCAACCCTGCGAGGACCCCGCCTCCAGGGCTCGCCGCCGAGCCGGAACCGAAAGAACGGTTGACACCCTCGCCCGGATTGGTACCGTACTGGCATCGTGGAGCGGCCTGGGGTGCCCGCGCTGGCCGGGGAGAGGGGACGATGCGATCCAAGCAGGAACGGATGGAACGGCTCGTGTGCGCAGAGCACTGCCGGTTTTTCAAGCCCTGGCAGGGCGAGAGCCGACGGTGCGGCGGTCACGCGTGGCTGTTGGAGCGGATTCGTGCCGACGAGGCGGTGTTGGACGCCCTGGAGAAGCTTCGGGGCGCCAGGCCCGTGCTCCCCTTGCGCGCGGATTCGCTCCTGCTGCGCACGATCTGCACCCGGTGCGAGTACTACCCCTACAACTGCCGGTACCGCAGCCCCGTTGTCCCCGCCCAGGCCAACCCGTGCGGGGGGGTGGTGGTCCTGGACCTCCTCTTGGAGCGGGGGCTCGTGGCGAGCAAGGACCTCTTCGATCCCCCCTGGCTCCGGGAGGCGGCGGGGGCGTGATCCCAGCCCACACGGCAGCGTCCCCCGCATCACGCGCCCGTTTCCCGACCGTTACTCCGGCTTCCTGCTCCGGGCCTGGAGAGGGCGTGGCCGAGGACCTGGTTGCCGTGGCCCGGCATCTTCGCATCGGGAGCGCGTGGGCCGGGCAGACGGCCTTTGCGGCCGTTCGCCGGGCATTTCCCGAGGTCGGGCCCCGGGAGGTGTTGCGCAAGGCCCGTCGGGGCGAGCTGTTGCGCAACGAGCGGCGCTGCGATCCCCTGGGACGGGTCGCCGAGGGCGACGTTCTCACGGTGGTCCTCCTGCGGCCGCCGCGGCACCCGCCCGCCACGCCGCTGCTCCGGGACGCCCGGGTCGAGACAGCGGCCGGGCCCTTTCGGGTGGTATGGGAGGACGCCGACTTCTTGGCCGCCTCCAAGCCCCCGGGATGCGCGAGCCACCCGGGGCTCAAGCGCTCGGGCGACACCCTGCTGGACCGGGTGCGCGCCTACTGGGGGGTCACGCCCGCCGACCCCTTCCAGCCCGCCCTGGCCAACCGGCTCGACATCGGCACCTCCGGGGTGGTGCTCGTGGGCCGCACCCGCTCGGCCCAGCGCCGCCTGGGGCGCGCCTTCCAGAAGGGGCTCGTGGGCAAGTCCTACCTGGCGCTCGTGCGCGGCTGTCCCGATCCCCCCGAGGCCGAGCTCCGGCAGCCCCTGGCCCGTTACCCCGATTCCCGGGACCGCAACCGCCTGCCTCCAGATCACCCGAAGCTCCGGGAAACCCTGCAGACGGCGGTGACCCGCTACCGCCTGCGGGAGCAGACCCAGTTCCCGCCTCGGGCCGCCCTGTTGGAGGTGGACCTGGTCACGGGGCGCACCCACCAGATCCGGCGGCACCTTGCCGGGGCAGGGCACGGGGTCGCCGGCGACCTCCGCTACGGAGACCCCGACTTCGACCGGGCGCTGCTGGAGGCAGCCGGCCTGGACCGGATGTTTCTGCACGCCTGGCGCGTGCGCCTGCCCCACCCCCGCACGGGTGAGCCCCTGGAGCTTGCCGCGCCGCTCCCGGAGGACCTGGAGCGCTGCCTCGCCCACCTGGGGCTCGCCGCGCCGGCGGCCTCCTGATCGCGTGCCCCATCCCTGGAAGGAGGAATCTCCCATGGCCTCCGGTTATCGCGTCCTCGTCACCTGCGACCTCGGCCCCGAGGCCCTGGAGCGGTTTTCCCGGCACCAGGGGTTCTCGGTGGTGGTCCAGGACATCCGGGATTCCCGCGTGCTCACGGCCGCGGTGGCCGGCTACCACGCCCTGGTGGTGCGCTCCAACGTGCGGGTCACGGCGGAGGCCCTGGCCGCCGGCACCGAGCTTCGGGTGGTGGGGCGCGCCGGCATCGGGGTGGACAACATCGACCTGGGGGCGGCGACGCACCTGGGAATCGCGGTGGTCAACGCCCCGGGGGGCAACGTGGTCACCACGGCAGAGCACGCCCTGGCGCTGCTGCTTTCCCTGGCGCGCAAGATCCCCCAGGCGTCGGCGGCGATGCGGGAGGGTCGCTGGGAGAAGTCGAAGTTCCTGGGGCGGGAGCTAAAGGGCAAGACCCTGGGCATCATCGGCGTGGGCCGCGTAGGCTCGGCGGTGGCCGAGCGGGCAGTAGGCCTGCGCATGCGGGTGCTGGGGTACGACCCCTACCTGCCCCCCGAGCGGGCAGCGCGGCTGGGCGTGGAACCGGCAGGGCTGGAGCGCCTGCTGGCGGAAGCCGACTTCCTCACGGTCCACACCGGCCTCACCCCGGAAACCCGGGGGCTTTTGGGACGGGACGCCCTGTCCCGGGTCAAGCCCGGGGTCCTCCTGGTCAACTGCGCCCGGGGGGGCATCGTGGACGAGGCGGCCCTGGCCGAGGCGCTCGCCTCGGGCCGGGTGGGTGGGGCCGCCCTGGACGTCTTCGAGGTGGAGCCGCCCCCCCGGGGGGCGC
>JBFLZB010000132.1 GCA_040756475.1 Thermodesulfobacteriota bacterium | reverse complement strand
TCCGGGGTCTCTCCGGAAGCCGCCGCCGGCCGTGCCGCTCCCTCCCCGGCTGCCTCGTTCTTCGCCGGCTCTCCTTCTTCCGGCGGTTCGGCCGGCACTTCCCGCACCTCCTCCTCGTCGCCGAAGAGGGCGTACACCGAGGGCCGCTGGGTGCGCACCGTGGCGCCCGGCAGGCCCTTGGGGGTGCGCAGGAGCGCCCGGGGGAAGTCGTCGGCCAGGTTGGTCTCGACCCGGGCCGAGCCGTCCTGGCGGCACTCCAGGTAGTACTGGTTGGGCTGGAGGGCCGGCTCGGCGAAGAGGTCCACGAAGACCCCGAAGTCGTCTTCCAGTTCCAGGATCTTGCGGCGCTTGCGATTTGCCAGGATGACCGCCACGTCCGGGGGCACGCCGAGCTGAAGCCGCTGGAGACCCGAGGTGCGGGCGAGAACCGACTGCACCAGGCGCAGCACGCTCAAGGCAAAGCTTTCGGGGCTCTTCACCTTGCCGGCGCCGCCGCACGTGGGGCAAGGGGTGGTGCCCGTGACGGCCGCCCCGGGCTTGAGGCGCTGGCGGGAGAGCTCCAGGAGCCCGAACTTGGAGATAGAGCCGATGTCGGTGCGCGCCTTGTCCTCCTTGAGGACCTTGTGGAGCACCTTCTTTACCTCTGCCCGGTGCCCGGCGCTCCGCATGTCGATGAAGTCGACGACAACGAGTCCCCCCAGGTCCCGCAGGCGCAACTGGCGTGCGGCCTCCTCGGCGGCCTCCTTGTTGGCGATGAAGGCCGTATCCTCGATGTCCTTGCCCTTCATGGTCTTGCCGGAGTTGACGTCGATGGAGACGAGCGCCTCGGTCTGTTCGATGACGATCGATCCCCCCGAGGGAAGCGGTACCGTCTTCTCGTAGATGGAGGCGATCTGGGCCTCCAGGTTGTACTTGGAGAAGAGAGGGGCCTTCTGCTGGTAGAGCTTCAGGCGCTTCTGATTCCACGGCATCACCGCCTGGAAGAACGCCTGGGCCTGCTCGAAGACGGCCTTGTCGTCCACCCACACCTCGGCGATGGAGGGGGTGAAATAGTCGCGCAGCGTGCGGATGACGATGTCGCTCTCCTGGTAGAGGAGGGCGGGGGCCCGCACGGCGTCGTGCTCCTCGTGGATGCGTTTCCACAGGCGCACCAGGTAGCTCGCGTCGCGGGTGAGCTCCTGCTTGGTGCGCCCTTCTGCCGCGGTGCGGGCGATGTAGCCCATGTCCTCGGGCACGCCGGCCTCGTCGAGGATGCTGCGAAGCTGCCCCCGGGTGGCGTCGTCCTGGATCTTGCGGGAGACGCCCCGCTTCTCGACGAAGGGCATGATGACGAAGTAGCGCCCCGGGATGCTCACGTAGGTGGTGAGCGCGGCGCCCTTCTGGCCGATCTCCCCCTTGCGCACCTGGACCATGAGCTCCTGGCCCTTCTTGAGGCCAGAAGCGCCCCGGTGCCCGTCCGCGAAGTACTTGGGATGGACGTCGGGCACCGCCAGAAACCCGTTGCGCTCGCGCCCGTAGTCCACGAAGACCGCGTCGAGGCTCGGAAGGACCTTGACGACACGGGCCTTGTAGATGTTCCCTTCGATTTGTTCCTGGCGCGAGGTCTCGATGGAGAGCTCTTCGAGGAGGCCGCCGGAGACGATGGCGATGCGGCTCTCTTCCTCGTTCACCACGTTGACGAGCATGACCTTGGACATGGATTCCCCCGGCGGCGCGAAAGGGCCGCGGATGCGAAATTCCAAAGGAGCCGACTATATACCAGAGCAGAACCCCCAGGAGAAGCACGGAGAGCGCATGGCCGGAGGAACCCGGTGACGCGGGAGGGGCGCGGACCCCGAACCCAGGAGGAGGCGCTGGCGAACCGCGTGGAGGCGCTGCCCCTCCTGGCGCCGTTACGTGAAGCCCTGGTGGCCGCGGGGGTGTCCCGGGCCTGGCTGGTGGGCGGCGCCCTGCGCGACGTCTTCGCCGGGGCGGCCCGCCAGCGACCGGATCTCGACGTGGCACTTCCAGGAAGCGGTGAAGGGGCTGCCCGAGCCGTGGCGCGGGACCTGGGAGGCACGGCCTTTCCCCTGGACGAGGTCGAGGGCTCCTGGCGGGTCGCCCTGGCGGGTGGGGGCACCGTGGACCTGGTTCCCCTGCGGGCCGTGACCCTGGCCCAAGACCTGGCGGGGCGCGACTTCACGGTAAACGCCCTGGCCTTCGATCTGCTCGGGCTAGAAGGGCTCCTGGATCCCCTGGGCGGGGGGGCAGATCTTGCGGCCGGGCGGCTTCGGGCCTGCTCGCCCCGCGCCCTCCTGGACGACCCCCTGCGGGTGCTTCGCGCCTACCGGTTTGCGGCCGCCCTGCATCTGGAGTTCGAAGAGGCTCTCCCGGGGCTCCTGGCCGAGGCAGCGCCCCGGCTCGGCAGCGTGTCGCCCGAGCGGCTGCGCACGGAGCTCTTCGCGGTCCTGGACCTGCCGGGCCCGGGCGCTTCGCTTCGGGCCATGGCGCGGGACGGGGTGCTGGGCGCGCTCTTTCCGTTCCTGGAAGGTTGGAAGGGGTTCGACCAGGGCTCCTACCACGCCTACGACCTCTGGGAACACAGTCTGCGCACGGCGGAGGCAGCCGGGGCCCTGGCCCGGGCCCCGGCCCCAATCGGCTTGCCCCGACCCGAGACCCTTGGTCGGCACCTGGACGAGGAGTGGGAGGCGGGGATCACCCGTCGGGCGCTCCTGGTTTTCGTGGCGCTCTTTCACGACGTGGCCAAGCCCGAAACCGCGACCACCGAGCCGACGGAAGGGGGCGAGCGCCGCCGCTTCCTGGGGCACGAGGTCCGGGGAGGGCAGCGCGTCAAGAGGCTGCTTGCCGAGCTGCGGGTCGGGCGCCGAACCGCCGGGGCCGCCCAGCGCCTGGTCGCCGCCCACCTACGGCTCTTCCAGCTCGCCGCCCAGGAGCCGCCGACCCCCAGGGCCCGCCTGCGCTACCTCGTGGACCTGGGGCGCGAGGTCCCCGAGGCCCTGCTCCTCTCCCTGGCCGACGAGCTGGCCACGGGCCCCGCGCCGCCCTGCCTTGCCGCGGTGCGCCGCACGGCGCAGGAGGTGCTGGAGCTCTTCTGGGAGCGGCGCGACGCTCGGCCCGCCACACCGCTGCTGCGGGGACGCGACGTGGTGGATAAGCTCGGCATCGCGCCCGGACCCCAGGTGGGGGACCTCTTGCGCCGGGTCCAGGAAGCGGAGCGCTCCGGCCGCGTGCGAACCCGGCGGCAGGCCCTGGCACTGGCTCGACGCCTGGCCGGGGAGGGGTAGGGGAGGCTGCGGGGCGCAGGGCCTGTGGTATGGTGCTCCTGTGGCCGGGAGGAGCCGTCTTCTGAGACAGCCGGGGTGTCGGGTGGCAACCAACTCTCGCTTCGAGCTCAGTGAGGGAGGGGCCTTGACCCCGAAGCCGGGCGGCCCCCCTCCTGGGTTGGCGGCCAAGGCGGCTCCTACCGGCGGCCCGGGGAGCAGGCAGCGTCCACGCGAAACGAAAACAGGAGGCATTTCCATGCACTACACCGCAAGAGTTAAGGCAAGACGCGAAGCGGCAGAAGGGATCGCGGTTCTGGAGCTCGTAACGCCTTCTGGCTTCACGTTCCGGCCCGGCCAATGGTGCTTTCTGAAGCTGCCCGACCGCGGGTTCTCCGACGACCGGGGGCTTCGGCGGCACCTGAGCTTTGCCTCCGCCCCGGGAGACGACGAACTGGTCTTCGCCACCAAGCTCTCGGGGAGCGCCTTCAAGCAGACCCTGGCTCGCCTGGCGCCGGGGGACGAGATCGAACTGGAGGAGCCCAAGGGTGCCTTCGGGCTCCCGGACGACACCGGGACGCCGCTCATCTTCCTGGCGGGCGGCATCGGGATCACCCCCTTCCGCTCCCTGCTCCGCCACGCCGTTCAGCAGGGCACGGGGCACCGGATCGCGCTCCTCTATTCCAACCGCACCCCGGAGGAGGCGGTCTTCCTGGACGACCTCACGGAGCTCTGCGCCGGGCGGCCGAACCTTCGGTTCGCGGCCACCATGACACGGATGGGGGACTCGTCGCGCCCCTGGAACGGCCCCACGGGCCGGATCGGCCCCGACCTCATCCGGGCCGAGTGCCCCGAGTGGGAGCGTGCGCTCTACCTCCTCTCCGGCCCGCCGCCCATGGTGGATGCCATGGCGGCATCTCTCATGGAGCTGGGGATATCGGTGGAGCGGGTGCGGGCGGAGAAGTTCGCGGGGTATTGAGGGGTGAGGGGCCGCTCCAGGCGGGGGTCTATCGCTACACGTGGTTTCGGAGCTGGAGCTCGGCCGGGTGGGGGCTGAGATAGGTCTGGAGCTTCAAGTAGGGTTGATCGTACTTGCGCACGTAGTGGTTGACCAGGGTGAGGGGAACGATCAGGGGTACGAGCTCCGTCCGATACTGGTCGATGACCTCCAGGAGCTCCTGCTTCTCCGCCGCCGTGAGGTTTTTCTTGAAGTAGCCCAGGGCGTGCTGGAGCACGTTGGCGTTCTTCCTGGGCGTGGCCTTGAGGCGCAGGGCCTCCACGAGGAGCTCCTCGTACCGGCGGTACAGCTCTTCGGGCTCGAAGTCCTTTGCCGCGGCCACCAGCCGGCCCATGGCCCGATAGTGCTCGGGGCTGTGGGAGAGGACGAGGAGCTTTTCCCGCGTGTGGAAGTCCACCAGGTTTCCCCGGGTCCTGCCCCGGGCAAAGGCCTGCCGCCAGCGGCGGTAGGTGAAGATGCGCTCGACGAAGTTCTCCCTCAGGAGGGGGTCGTGGAGCCGGCCCTCCTCCTCCACGGCCAAGAGGGGGAAGTGGTCCATGAAGGCCCGGGCGAAAAGCCCTACCCCCACCTTCTCGGGCATGCCCTTGTCTGCGTAGACCTTGACCCGCTCCATGCCGCTCGAGGGCGACCCGCTCTTGAAGACGAACCCGCAGAGGTCTTGGGATTCCAGGGCCTGGAGCCGCTCGGCGGCCCAGGAGAGCATCCGGTCAGTGTGGTCCACGCCGGTGCGCTGGGTGACGAGCCGCGGGCGCTCCGGGGCGCCCACCAGGCGCATGGCCTCCCGGGGCACGGGCAGGCCGCACTCCACCTCGGGGCATAAGGGCACCCAGTCCAAATAGCGGCCCAGGGTGTCGCGCAGGTAGCGGTCGAGCTTGTGCTGGCCGTCGTAGCGCACCGGCTCGCCCAGGAGGCACGCGCTGATGCCCAGGCGGATCCTGGGCTGGGAAGGGGCAGGGTCGGTCATGGCATTCCTCCAAGTGTGCGGGGGCAGTCTGCCGGGGCCTGGGAAAGGCGTCAAACCGGGGGGAGCAGAAGCGTCTTTCGGTCCTCCCCCGCATTGACTTCGGGGCGCGGACTCGCCTAGCTTGCGGAGCAAAGGGAGGAGGCAGGATGGCGCAAGGGCTTCGCATCGAGAGGTTTTCCGGGCGGGGGGTGGTTCCGTGGATTCCGGAGGTGGCGCGGCTGTGCATCGCCGTGTTCCGGGAGTATCCCTACCTCTGCGATGGGACCCTCGCCTACGAGCAGGAGTATCTCAAGGACCTCGCAGGTTCCGCGAGCGGCGTGGTGGTGACGGCGTTCGACGGGGACGAGGCCGTCGGTGCCTCCACGGGAATGCCCCTAGAGGACCTGGATGAAGAGGCCGAGTCGCCCAAGCCCTTGGTCTTCTGGGTCAAGCCTCTGACGGCCCCCCTGACGGGTGTCCCGGTCTGAGGCGCGGCCATGGCCAGCGGTGCTTCGCCGGGTGCCCCGGGCTCCCCACGCCCCGGGCTTCGGGTCCTCGGGGCCTCGTGCCTGGCGCTTCTGTGGCCGGGAGCGCTCCTCTTCGGGTATCCGGGGGTCCTGGGGGCGCACTGGGGGGAGACCCTGGGGCTGAGCCGGGCCGCAGTGGGGGCGACCCTGTTCTTCGCCCTGGCCGCCGTGGGCTCGGGGATGTTCCCGGTGGGGCGCTGGCAGGGCCGCCCCGGGGTCACGGCCCGCAGGCTCGTCCTCGCGGGAGAGGTCCTGACGGCGGCGAGTCTGCTCTTCACGGCCCGCCCCGGCGGGGCGTGGAGCCTCTACGCCTGGGGGTTCACGGCGGGAGCCGCGTCCTGCCTCGTGTACCTGCCCTGTCTCACCGCGGTGCAGCTCTGGTTTCCCCGGCACCGGGGGCTCGCCTCGGGGGTCGTGAATCTGGGCTTCGCGGGGTCGGCGGCGCTGGCCGCCCCGGTCCTGGGGTGGGCTCTGGGGGCCCTGGGCTATGCCGGCATGCACTACGCACTGGCGGCTGCGGTGCTCGTGGTTGGGGGCGGCGCCGCGCGGTGGGTGGCCCCGCCGGCGGGCCTTCCGGGCCGCCCGTCGATGGGAAGCGAGGGCGTCTCCCTCACCCCCCGGCACAGCCTCGGCACTCGGGCCTTTTGGCTCCTGTGGGGCACCTGGGCCCTCCAGGGAGCCGCCGGCATCGCCATGGTCACCCTTGCGGTGCCCCTGGGCCTCTCGCGCGGCGCACCGTTTGCGGCCGCCCTCTGGGTGCTCACCTGCTTCAACCTGGCCAACGGGTGGAGCCGAATCGCGGTGGGGTTCCTCTCCGACCGGGTCGGGCGGCGCCCGGTGCTCTGTGCCGCCTCCCTGGCGGCAGCGGGGGCCTACTACTCCCTGCCGGGGGTGGGATCGCTTTGGGCCACCGCCGCGCTGGCCGCGGTGGTGGGAGTCGCCTTCGGCACCCTCTTCACCGTCTCCGCGCCCCTGGCGGTGGAGTGTTTCGGGCCGGCCCACTTCGGGGCGATCCTGGGGCTGGTCTTCACGGCCTACGGGTTCCTCTCGGGCATCCTGGGGCCCTGGCTTGCCGGGACGCTCCTCGACACCGCGGGCGGCGACCCCGCGGCCGCGTGCCGGTACCTGGGAGCCCTGTGTGCCGCCGCGGGGCTCCTCGTCCTGGGAGTGCGGCCTCCGCGGCCGCGGGAAGGAAGTTCATGACGCCGCGTCTGCTGCCGCGAGACGAGATCCTGGAGCTGCTGGGGCGATGGTACCGGGCGTGGGACCGCCACGACCTGGAGGCCGTGATGTCCCTCTTCTGCGATGACGTGGTCTTCGAGAACTGGACCGGGGGCCGGGTCCAGGGCAGGGAGGCCCTGCACCGCGCCTGGGCCGCGTGGTTCGCCGGACGGGACTTTCGCTTCCAGGAGGAGGAGACCTTCGTGGACGCGGCCGCCCAGAAGGCCCTCTACCGCTGGAGCCTGCACTGGCCGTGCCGCGAGCCGGGCCGGGAGGGGCTGCCCGAGGTCCGCCGCGGGGTGGACGTGCTCCACTTCTCGTGCGGCCTCATCTGCCGCAAGCTCACCTACAGCAAGACCACCCTGGAGATCGGCGGGGAGAGGGTGCGCCTGGCGGGCCCCCCACCTGGCAGCGCAGACGGGGGCCCGAAGAGGAGGAACGGGTGAGCGCGCTCGACCGTTCGGCCAAGACGGGGCTTCCCCCTGGGACGCTGATCCACATCGGAGAGGCCGCCGAGGGCGCCGCCACCTTGTCCCTCATGGATTTCACGCCGGACCAGGTGGAGGAGCGGGCCCTGACCGACCCGGGGGAGATCGGGGCGCTCCTGGACTCGGAGAGCGTGAGCTGGATCGACGTGTGCGGCGTCCACGACGTGGACACCGTTGCCCGCATCGGCGCTATCCTCCGGATCCACCCCCTGGTGCTGGAGGACATCGTCAACACTCGGCAGCGCCCCAAGGCCGAGGTGTACGACGACCATCTCTTCGTGGTGCTCCAGATGATCCGCTACGACCGGGAGGCCTCGCGGCTCGAGACCGAGCAGGTCAGCCTGATCCTCGGGCCGCGCCACGTGGTGACGTTTCAGGAGCGGCCCGGGGACGTCTTCGAAGCCGTCCGCCAGCGGATCCGTTCGGGAAAGGGGCGCAGCCGCCGCCAGGGAGCCGACTACCTGGCCTACAGCCTGATGGACGTGGTGGTCGACCACTATTTCCACGCCCTCGAGGCCCTGGAGGACCAGCTCGAGGAGCTCGAGCCGACGCTCCTGGAGCACCCCGGCCCCGCGACCCTCGAGACCATCCACGACCTCAAGCGCGTGCTGGTTACCCTGCGCAAAGCCGTATGGCCCCTGCGCGAGCTGGTGAACAGCCTGGAACGCAGCGAGTCCGACCTCATCGCGGCGACCACCCGCCCCTACCTGCGGGACGTCTACGACCACTCGGTCCAGGTGATCGACACGGTGGAGAGCTTTCGGGAGGTGCTGGCCGGCTACCTCGACATCTACCTCACGAGCACCAGCAACCGGATGAACCAGATCATGAAGGTGCTCACCATCGTGGCCACCGTGTTCATCCCCCTGACGTTCCTCGTGGGGGTCTACGGGATGAACTTCGAGCACATGCCCGAGCTGACGTGGCGCTGGGCCTACCCGGCCGTGTGGGGCTTCATGATCGGGATTGCCGGGGCGATGCTGTGGGTGTTTCGGCGCAAGGGGTGGTTCTGAGCTCAGAAATCCACGACAAGCGAGCTCAGGAAGGTGCGGTCGGCGTGCTTGGCGCCAGCCGGAGGCTCGTTCTGGTAGGCCACGAGGTAGCTCAGCCCCAGCGAGATGTTGGCGTTCACCTTGACTTCGAGGCCCGTCAGGGAGTTGACGAAGTACACGTTCGCGTCTTCCAGCGACACGAGGTAGTCGGCGTACTGCTTGAAGGTCAGGGTGTCGGTAATCTGCCACGCGTAGTCGCCGGCCGCCTTGCCGGTGGCGTAGTCGTCGTCGGTGCCGTCCGTATAGTTGTCCCAGGTGTAGAGAGCCGAGACCAGGAGCTTCAGGAGCTGGCGGTCGGTCTTGATGAGGTCGTACCCCACGCCGGGGCCGGCCTGGATCTTGGAGTCGAAGCCGGCGAACTTGTCCTTGAGGTAGCTCGCCTCCAGGAAGGCGAAGAAGCGCTCCGTGATGCCCCTTTCGTAGCGGCCGTCCGCGAGCCAGCGGTTCGAGGTCTCTTCGCCGTCGGTCTTGCCGTACAGGGCGGCGCCCCGCAGGAAGTACCGGTTGGCTCCCGCCTCGTAGGAGCCCTTGATTTGCGCCGCCAGGGTCCGGGTGTCGGTGTTGCCGCTGGTGTGCGCAAAGCTCGCCTCGGCCCGGCCCTTGAGGCCGCCCTCGTCGGCCGCGGTTGCGATCTGGGCGCAGGATATCGCCAGGGCGGCAGCCAGGGTCGTACGGATGAATCGGTGCATGGAAACTCTCCTCTCGAAGTGCCCCCCGGAGTTTGGGAGCGTGGTGGCAACCGACGGCGCCGGAAGGTACCAGACTCCCGGTAGACGGTCCAGGAACCCCGGCCTGGAAACCCGCTCGATGGGGGCGACGTGGCGCCTCAAGCAGGCGGCCAACCGAGCGATCTGGTCCTCGGCACGCGAGTCATCCGCTTCGTCCGCAGATTCTGCGGCAGGGGCGCCTCGCCGAGGCGTCCGCCGGGGTCGCCGCCCAGGAGCACGGCGCGTTCGGCAACCGCGTCCTACCCCCCCGACGTCACCCAGGAAGAAAGCATGGATGCCCCCCAGATTCTGTGGAGGTACCCATTTCCGAAACGGTGAATGGGTGTTGACAGCCCCGGGCGGTTCCCTATAATGAGCGCCACTTCGGCGGGCGTAACTCAGTTGGTAGAGTATCAGCTTCCCAAGCTGAGGGTCGCGAGTTCGAATCTCGTCGCCCGCTCCATGGCATCCAGGACGCCCCGGCCTCGGCCGGGGCGTCTCGTCGTCTGTGGGCAGGACAAGGGCGTGGTGACCGGAACGGATGGCGGGATTCTGGGACGGCCGGAAGCCGCCCCGGGAGGAGTGGGTGGGTGAGGGGTCTGGTCGTTTTGTGCCGCGCCGGCTTCGAGGGCGAAGCGGCCGCCGAGGCTTCGGAGATTGCCCGGGCGCGCGGCGCCGAGGTGCGGACCGTCCGGGCGGACGGCCACGCTCTTCTGGAGCCCCGGGAACCCTCGGGTGCGGCGGCCCTGGCGCGCCTTTCCTCCCTCGATCTCATCTTCGCCCGGCAGGTCTTCGCAGGGCAGGAGTGCGTGCCGCTGCCGGTCGGCGATGAGGCCGTCCCCGCCCTGACCGAGGCGGCGTGGCGGGTCGCCCAGGGGCTGGGGCTCCGAGGGTTTTCGAGCCTCTTGGTGGAGGCCCCCGACACGGATGGGGGGAGGCGCCTGTGGCCCACCTGCGGCCGGCTCGCAGAGGGGCTTGGGGCGGCGCTCTCGGAGAAGGGCCTGCTGGGCCCGCGCTCTCCCGGACCCCGGCTTCACGTGTTCCTTCCGAATCCGTCCGAGGCCCTCCTGGGTACCTCCGATCCCGGCCGCTCTTCCCCCTGGCCCATGGGGATTCCCCGCCTGCGCTTCCCCTCGGGCGCCCCAAGCCGCTCGGCGCTGAAGCTCGAAGAGGCGTTCCTCTCCTTCGTGCCCGAGGGAGAACGCCGCGTGCGGTTGCGCCCCGGCATGCGCGCCGCAGACCTAGGGGCCTCCCCCGGCGGGTGGACCTGGTACCTGGCTTCCCGAGGCCTCGTGGTGGCAGCCGTGGACAACGGCCCCCTCGACCGAACCCTGCTGGAAACCGGCCTCGTGGAGCACATCCGCGCCGATGCCTTTACCTGGCGTCCGCCGCGCGCCATGGACTGGCTCGTCTGCGACCTGGTGGCCCCCCCCGCCCGGGTGGCGAAGCTCGTGGGCGTGTGGGCCTCGCGAGGGCGATGCCGGGAGGCCGTATTCAACCTGAAGCTTCCCTCGGCCGGCCGTCTCGCCCAGGTGCGCCGCTGCGCCGAGATCATCTCCCGAGAGCTCGACCGCTGCGGCGCCCGCTACAGCCTGCGCTTCAAGCAGCTCTACCACGACCGGGAGGAGGTCACGGGGCACCTGCGGGTCGAAGAGGCGGGGACGACTCCCCCCGCCGCACCCCGAGACCCGAAGCTTCGGACGCCCCTCCGGTCCCAACCTGCCGGAGGCGCCGGGCGGCGCGGTCGGTCCGGCAGAGGAAGAGCGCGACATTCGACGTAGGCGGCTGCTTCTGCGTCCCGGGGAGCACTTCGCTTTCTCCTGGCTGCCATCAAGATTCCCTCCAAATTGCCGAAACGGGGGAGCAGCGGCACACCTTGTCTCCCGCACCCGGGTCCGTGCAGACCGTGCATACCGTGCAGGGCGCGCCGGAGCGGATCGCGTAACCAGGTTACGAAGACGTAGCTGGAGAGAAGCAGCTGGTGCCCGCGCCCCATCCTTTCCCGGGGCCCGAGAGGTGCCGGCCGCGGCCCGCTTCTTGACAGGGAGGTAGCTGTACGGTCTTCTTTTCCGCCTGCGCGGGGCCCGCAAGGATGCCAGTCATGATGTTTCCCCCGAAGATCTCCCTCCTTCGTTCCAACCCTCCCACGTCGGCATCGCGGATGCCTCCCCAAGGTGCCCGCCGGCTCTTCGCTGCGGCCGCCGGCCTCGCGGTCCTCTTTCTCGGGGTCGGAGTCCCCCTGGCAGCTTGGGGTGCCGAGACGGGGCTGGGGTGGGCGCCCGGGCGGGTGCTGGTGCAGCCGCGCCCGGGGGTGGGTAACGCGGAGTTCGACGGCATCCTCAAGGGGCACGGCGCCCGGTCGCGGGGGAGGATTCGCGGGCTGGGGGTTCATGTGGTCGAAGTGCCTCCCCAGGCAGAAGAGGCGGTCGCCCGGGCACTGGCCCGAAACCCGAGGGTAGCCTTCGCCGAGAAGGACATGCTCGTCACCCCGGATGCCACCGCCGTCAACGACCCGAGCTTCGGCAGCCAGTGGTATCTGCCCAAGATCGGCGCCCCCACCGCGTGGGACACGGCGACCGGGGGCGGCATCACCATCGCCATTCTCGACACGGGCGTCGATGGAACCCACCCGGACCTGGTGCCCAACCTCGTTCCGGGCTGGAACGTGTACGACAACAACGCCAACACCTCCGACGTCCACGGCCACGGCACGTGGGTGGCCGGTGTGGCCGCGGCGGCCGCAAACAACGGCATCGGCATCGCCTCGGTAGCCTGGAGCGCCCGGATCATGCCGATCCGCATCGCGGACCCCAACGGCTATGCCTATTGGAGCACGGTGGCGAGCGGCATCACCTGGGCCGCCGACCATGGCGCCCACGTCGCCAACGTGAGCTACAACGGCGTGTCGGGGAGTTCCACGGTGCAGAGCGCCGCCCGGTACCTGCGCGACCGGGGCGGGCTCACGGTGGTCGCCGCGGGGAACAGCGGCGGCGAAGAGCTCATTGCCGCCAGCCCGGATATCATCACCGTCTCGGCCACCACTTCCACGGACACCAAGGCGAGCTTTTCGAGCTACGGGGCCTACGTGGACTTGGCGGCGCCGGGCACGAGCATGCTGACGACGGCCCGGGGCGGGGGCTACGTGACGGTTCAGGGCACCTCGTTTGCAAGCCCCTGCGCTGCCGGCGTCTTCGCCCTCGTCATGGCCGCCAACCCCGCCCTGGCCCCTTCCGAGGTGGAAGCGGCGGTCTTCGAGACGGCCCTGGACCTCGGAGGAGCGGGGTGGGACCCCTATTTCGGGTACGGAAGGGCGGACGCCGCCGCGGCCGTCTTGGCAGCGACGGGCGGAGCGCCGCC
>JBFLZB010000131.1 GCA_040756475.1 Thermodesulfobacteriota bacterium | reverse complement strand
GGCCCCCGGGAGGGGGCCGCCCCTCTTGGCTCCTGGGGGAGGGCACTGCCGGCGGAGGGCTCCCGCATGCCAGACCCGCATGCCAGACCTTGGGTGCCGCCTGCGATCAGTGGTAGCGTAGGTGGCGTCGGGTGCAGGTGCGAAGGGCGGGGGGAGAGGAGGGCACTGGGGCCATGGACGCACTCATTGTGGAAGACAGCCCGGTGTTTCGCGAAGTGCTGCGCACGCTCCTGTGCGCGTGGTTTCCCGGGTTGAAGATCTGCGAAGCCGAGGGGGTGGAGGAGGGGCACGCCCGCTTTCGGGAGCACGCACCCGGCGTGGTCTTCGTGGACATCGGCCTGCCCGACGGAAACGGCCTGGACCTGGTGAAGCGGATCAAGCAGGAGGCCCCCGGAACCACCGTGGCCGTGTGCACGAGCCACGACCAGCCCGCCTACGAGGCGGCAGCCCTCGGGTGCGGCGCCGACTGCTTTCTACCCAAGCACTCCCTCGACCCCAAGCAGATCGCCAGGGTGGTGCGCCGGGCGATGGAAGCAGATCCCTCCCCGGAGGACGCGTCACAGAAGTAGTTACGCCGCGGCTGCTCCCCCGAGTCCGCCCGCCCCATGCCCCATGCTCTATGCTCTATGCTTCGCCCCCCGCTCACTTCTGCGCCCCTGAGGTCAACGATCTGTGTCCGAGCAGCGGCGCCAGCAGCCGGAACGCCCCCGTAGTGACACGGCGGGGGCGGGAGGCGACGCCCACGTGGGACCGGGTGTAGCGGATCGAGTGCTGGCGGTCGCGCTCGAAGATGTCCGCGCACTCCGGCCTGCTCGCGACGACGGATGCACAGGCTTCCCGTTCCGAGCATCAGGACCCTTGCGGAGATGGGTGTAGGCTGGTATGACGGCCAATCATACCGGAGGGTAGCCATGGGCATGGCGAAGGTAGCCGTCACGATGGACGAGGAGCTTCTGGCCCGGGTGGACCGGTTGGTCAAGGAGCGCGTGTTCCCAAGCCGAAGCAGGGCGGTTCAGGAGGCGGTCGCCGAGAAACTGAGCCGGTTGGGGCAGGGACGGCTGGCACGGGAGTGCGCGAAACTAGACCCAAGATACGAGCAGGCCTTGGCCGAGGAGGGTCTTGCGGCGGAGGGGGACGGGTGGCCGGAGTACTGAGGGGAGACATCGTGTGGGCCGACCTGAACCCGGTTCGCGGCCGGGAGCAGTCCGGCCTTCGCCCGGTGCTCGTGCTCAGTGCAGC
The DNA here is from genome assembly GCA_040756475.1 of Thermodesulfobacteriota bacterium. Taxonomy (NCBI): domain Bacteria; kingdom Pseudomonadati; phylum Thermodesulfobacteriota; species Thermodesulfobacteriota bacterium. Next base: position 11,497 of record JBFLZB010000131.1, on the reverse strand, counting down.
GGTCTTCAACGACAGGTCCGGCACGGTGATCGCGGCGGCTCTCACCAGCCAGGAACCCCGCGCCGGCTTTCCCCTCACACTGGAACTCTCGAGCCCCGACCTCCCAAAGCGCTCCTGGGTCAAGATTAGCCAGGTCCGCACCCTGTCGGTCGAACGGCTCGGCAAACGGATCGCCACGGCCAGCGCGGAAGAGCTTGCCCAGGTGTTGGAGGGGCTGAACGAGATCATCGGCGGATGACCGCCGGCGAGAGGCCGTGATGCGCAGCGGAAAGGCCGTCACAACAAGGGTGCCAGCAGCCGGCACGCCGCCGTGGTGACCCGACGGGGGAGGGAGGCCGACTCCACGTGCGACCGGGTGTATGGGCTCGAGTGCTGTAGGTCTCGCTCGAAGATCTCCTCGAGCCGGCGGCACAGGGTGGGGGAGAAGACCAGGAGATTGAGCTCGAAGTTGAAGCGGAAGGAGCGGATGTCCATGTTGGCGGACCCCAGCGTCCCCCACTGGCCGTCCACGGCCACAAGCTTGGAGTGGAGCATGCCGGCCTCGTAGCGGAACACCCGGACCCCGGCCTCCAGGAGGCCGGGCAGGAAGCTCTCCCCGGCCCGGTCCACCAGGGGGTGGTCGGTGCGCTCGGGCAGGAGCAGGCGCACGTCCACGCCCCGCTGGGCCGAGGAGGTGAGCGCCGTGGTGATGGCGCCGTCGGGGATGAAGTAGGGAGTGGCGATCCACACGCTCCGGCGGGCCGAGGCCACCGCGTGGAACAGGGTGGCGTGGATCGCCCGGGCTGGGTCGTCCGGACTGCTCGCCACCACGTGGACCACCGCATCTCCCCGAAGCTCCTGGGGCGGAAAGTACCCCTCGTCGGTAAGCTCCTGCCCGGCGGCAAAGAACCAGTCCTCCGCGAAGACCTCCTGGAGCTGCTGCACCGCCGGGCCCTCGACCCGCAGGTGGGTGTCGCTCCACGAGGGCTTTCGGGCCCACCGGCCCCGGTACTCGTCCCCGATGTTGACCCCCCCGGTAAAGGCCACGACCCCGTCCACCACTGCCAGCTTGCGGTGATTTCGCAGGTGCAGGGCAAAGCGCGGCGGCAGCGCCCCCAGGGGCAGGAACCACGCGAGCTGGCCGCCCGCGGCCGTAAAGGGCGAGGTGAAGGCCGTCCCCAGGCTGCGGGAGCCCACCGCGTCGAGGAGCAGGCGCACCTCGATGCCCTGCCGGGCCTTCCGCGTGAGGAGCTCCAGGAAGTGGCGCCCCGTCTCGTCGGGCTGAAAGATGTAGTACTCGAAGTGGACGTGCCGGGCGGCCCCCATCACCGCCTGCTCCAGGGCCGCATAGAGGTCCGAGGGGCTGTCGTACAACTCGACGGCGTTGCCCCGGGTGGGGAGGAGGCGGGAGGTGCGGATCGCGATGGTGAGGGTCTCGGCGGCGGTCTGGGTGAGCCCGGGGGGCGGTTCCCGCACGCCCCCGGGGCCCTTGCCCCGGGAGGCGAGTCGGGCGGCGAAATCTCCCGCCAGGCGACGCTTGCGGCGAAAGGTGCGGCGGCGGATCGTGGCCGCGCCCACCAGCACATAGAGCAGCGCGCCCACCCCCGGCAGGAGATAGAGGCCCTGCAGCCACGCCAGCGTGGCCAGGGGTTCCTTGCGGCGCAGCAGGAGGTCGGCGGCCAGGAGGGTGGCAAGCGCCAGGTGGAGGAGCACCAGGGTCCAAAGGCTCGGCATCGCGGCAGGCCTCACGGGAGGGCAAACCACCAACACACGAAGACGCCAGGGAGTGCTGCGGTTAGGGGCGCCGAGGGGTGCCGCAGCGTTCGCACCCAAAATCGCTATCGCTATCGGTATCGGTATCGACCCCGATCCCGAACCCGACCCCGATCCCGCTTCTCAGGCGCCTGGCCGCTCCATCAGGTACCCCCTGCGCACCCGTCCCAGGCTCGAGAGCAGGTTGGCCTTGATGCCCGGGTGACCCCGCTCCAGCTCCCCGAGGAGCGCCTTCACCTGCTGGCGCTTCATGTCCTTGGCGCCGCACACGGGGCATCCGCAGCCCACGAGGGGGAAGCCCCGGGCGTCGGCATAGGCCCGGATGTCGTCCTCGAACACCGTGCACAGGGGGCGGATGACCACGTTGACGCCGTCCTCGGCCCGCAGGAGCGGCGGCATGCTCTTGATCTCTCCCGTGAAGAACTGGCCGAGCAGCAGGGTCTCGATCAGGTCGTCGGCGTGGTGCCCCAGGGCCAGGCGGGTGAACCCCTCTCGCTGGGCCGCACCGTAGAGCACGCCGCGCCGCAGCCGCGAGCAGAACGAGCAGTAGCTCGAGCCCGGGTCGCGCTTGGCCTCCACGATCTCGTAGATGCGCGAGGGCTCCACCCAGTGCCGGAAGCCGTGCTCCCGGCAGTAGGCCTCGATGGCCCCGGTGTCGAACCAGGGGTAGCCGGGGTGGACGGTGACCGCCGCCACCTCGAAGGAGACCGGGGCTCGTCGGCGAAGCGCCTCCAGGCAGTGGAGCAGCGTCCAGCTGTCCTTGCCCCCCGAGAGGGCCACCAGCACCCGGTCGCCCTCGCGGATCATCCCGAAGTCGTGGATGGCCCGCCCCACCTTGCGCAGGAGGCGCTTCTCCAGCAGGTCGGCGGCGGGCAAGGCCATCAGAGGACGACGAGGTCCAGGAGCGAAAGGAGCGCGATCACCACGAGCACGACGTTGAGGTCCTCGAAACGCCCCGTGAGCACCTTGAGGAGCACGTAGGAGAGGAACCCGAACAGGAGCCCCGTGGCGATGGAGTAGGTAAGCGGCATGAGGAGAATGGTGAGGAACGCCGGCAGCGCCTCGTCGAACCGCTGGAAGTCGATGCGGTGGATGCCCCGGATCATGAACAGGCCCACGATCACCAGGGCCGGAGCCGTGGCGTAGGCGGGCACGGCAGCGATGAGGGGGCTGAAGAAGAGCGCCAGCAGGAAGAGCGCCCCCGTCACCACCGAGGTGAGCCCGGTGCGCCCGCCCTCCGCCACCCCGGCGGCCGACTCGATGTAGGTGGTGGTCGTGGAGGTGCCGAGCACGGCGCCCACCAGCGTGGCCACGGCGTCGGCGCCGAGCATCCGCCCGATTCCCGGGATGCGCCCGTTGGCCTCCACCCGGCCGGCCTCGTAGGAGACGGCGAGCAGGGTACCGAGGCTGTCGAAGAGGTCCACGAACATGAAGGAGAAGATGGCGGCCCACAGCGCCGGCCGGATCGCCGCGGCGATGTCGAGCTGGAAGGCCACGGGCGCAATGGACGCCGGGGCGCTCACGAGCTGCGAGGGGGGCTCGGTGAGGCCGAGGAGGAACCCGGCCGCGGCGGTGGCCAGGATGCCCAGGAGGATCGAGCCCCGGATCCCCCGGGTCTCCAGCACCGCCATGAGGGCGATGCCGCCGAGCCCCAGGAGCACCGGGGGAGTCAGCGGCCCCAGGCCCACCAGGACCGCATCGCTCTTGACCACGAGCCCCAGGTTCTGGAGCCCGATGAAGGTGATGAACAGCCCGATACCCACGCTCGCCGCGAGCCGCAGGTTGGCGGGGATCGACTCGATGATCCGCTCCCGCACCCCGAGCCAGGTGAGCACGAGGAAGAACACCCCGGAGAGGAAGACGACCCCCAGGGCCGTCTGCCAGGGCACCCCCTGGCCCAGGCACAGGCTGAAGGCGAAGTAGGCGTTGAGCCCCATGCCCGGCGCCATCATGAAGGGGGCGTTGGCCCACAGGCCCATGAGCCAGGTGGAGAGGCCCGCCACCAGGCACGTCACCGTGATGAGGGCCCCCTTGTCCATCCCCGTGGCGGAGAGGATCGAGGGATTCACGAAGACGATGTAGGCCGCGGTGAGGAAGGTGGTGAAGCCCGCGATCACCTCGGTGCGGACGTCGGTGCCGTGGGCCCGCAGGCGAAAGAAGTCGGTCATGGGGGTCCTCCGCGAAACGAAACCCCCGCCCCGACGTGGGGCGGGAAGGGTCGAGGGTAGGGTGGGCGCCGCCCGTCGAAACGAGCCGACCGCTGATCGCTGAAAGCTCGCGCCCCTATGTCACGTCGCCCAGCATCTCCACGAAGCTCTCCAGGCGCGTGCGGGTGCGGGCGTCCACCGCCATGGGGCGGTCGCCCTCGAGGGTCAGCACGGGCACGTCCAGGGACTTGCGCAGCAGCATGTCCTCCATCTGGCGAAAGCAGAAGGACTGCACGTAGTGGAGCACGCCCCGGATGCGCCTGCGCGCGACCTCCCGGCGGATGTCCTCCAGGCGGGCGAAGATCCCATAGGGGTATGTGAAGCGGGTGTAGGCCGTCGCCAGGGGCTCGCCCAGGTAGGGAAGGCAGAACTGCCTCTGGGTCTCGTTGTACACGACCCGGGCGCCCAGGGACTCGAGGAAGGGGTAGAGCCCGTCGATGATGGGCGGCACCCCGAGAAACCCCAGCCGCACCGGCTCCCCCCGCCGGGGCCGGCCCGCGGCTTCCCGGAGCAGGGCGTCGAGCCGGACCTCGTACCCCTCGGGGTCGCCCTCGAAGTCGCTGGCCGAGACGAGGCTCAGGTGGTTCTCGAAGCCCGAAACCCGGTCTTCCTCCCAGGTCAGGCGGTCTATCTCCAGGGCTCGGGCGCGCACCGGATCCAGGCGGGCCTTTTGCCCTTCGGCCGCCTCCCGGGTAGCACCCAGGCGGCGGCAGAGGCGGTCGATCTCGGCGGAGAGCACCTCGGGCGAGCGGTCGTAGGGGTACGCGAAGGGAATCGTCGCGAGGCCCTCGTACTGCCAGATCTCCAGCAGGGCTTGTGTATTGGAGCAGTCCCCCGCCATCACCCCCACCACTGCGTCCACCTCGGAGCGCCGGGCCGCAGCGTAGATGCCCTTGATCCAGCCGCAGGTGGTGGCCGGGAAGCCCGCGATCTCCGCTTCTTCGACGAACGCCCGGCGGTCGGGATGGGAGATGAAGGCGTTGTTGAGGTCCACGGGGATGCCCCCCGCGGCGTAGATCACCTCCACGGGAATCGTGGTGGTGATGCCGATCCTCCTGCCGGCCGGCATCATTCTTCGCGGATGAAGAGGAAGTAGATGATGAACGCGCCCACGGCCACGCCGCCGGCCGCCAGGAGCAGGATGTTGCGGTTGGGGCCGTCCTGCGCCCCCGCGAGGGTGGACCGGGCGAGAAAGGCGATGCCCAGGGCGGCCGAGACCGCCACGAAGGTCACCCGCCACTTGAGAAGCAGCGAGAGCAGGATGACGGCGCCCAGGCCCGCCAGGCCGTAGGGATGGGTGAAGAACGCCACGAGGCGCTCGTTGGAGACGTTCTCGAGCAGGGCGTTCCAGTCCACGGAAGAGAAGGTCTCCCGGAGTCTCTCCCACATGGCGGTTCCCCTCTGGCACCCGGGTGCCGGCTGGGGGTTGGCGGAGACGTAACAGTAGCAAAAGCGGGCCGCCGGGGCCAGAGGGTGGGAAGGGGCGTGGCGGGTTGCACGTGGCGGGTTGCACGTGGCGGGTTGCGCGTGGCACGTCGCACCCAGCACCCGTCACCCCCAACCTGCAACCTGCAACGCGCCCCGACCGTCTTGACTCCTGTCCCCGAATCGGGGAGAAGTGGCGGCTCGGACACGGGCAGGGGGCGCCGGCGCAGGAGGGGTCGTGGAGGGCAGTCTGGGGTACGCCGTGCTCTTCGGGGCGGGGCTTGTGGCGGGCACCATCAACGTGCTCGCGGGGGGCGGGTCGTTCCTGACCCTGCCGCTCCTCATCTTCTTCGGCCTCCCCCCCACGGTGGCCAATGCCACCAACCGCATCGGCGTCCTCTTGCAGAACGTGGGCGCGGTGTGGGGGTTCCACCGCCACGGGGTGCTCGACTGGAGGAGCGTCGCCTGGGCCGCAGGGCCGGCCGCCCTGGGGGCCGTGGTGGGCACTTGGGCGGCGCTGCGGGTGGGGGACCAGGCGTTCCAGCGCATCCTGGCCATCCTGATGGTCGCCGTGACCCTCTGGTCCCTCTGGAACCCCCTCAAGGGGCGGGCCGGCAAAGCTCGGGGGGGACCCCGCGTCGGGCTCCTGGCGATGGGATTCTTCTTCGTGGGGGTGTATGGGGGGTTCGTGCAGGCGGGGGTGGGATTCTTCATCCTCGCCGCCACGACCCTGGCGGGCCTGGATCTGGTGAGGGGCAACGCCGTGAAGGTGCTGAGCGTGCTGCTCCTGACCAGTGTCTCCCTTGCCATCTTTGCCGGGCACGGCAAGGTGGATTGGGTGTTGGGGCTCGCCCTGGGAGCCGGAAATACCGTGGGAGGCTTCGTGGGCGTGCGTCTGGCGGTGCGCCGGGGCCACGAGTGGCTGCGCCAGGTGGTCACGGTGTGCATCATCTTCTTTGCGGTGCTGCTGCTGGTGAGGGGGTAGGGGGACGGGGTGAAGGGTGAAAGGTGAAAGGTGAAAGGTGAAGGGGGAAGGGGGAAGGGGGAAGGGGGAAGGGTGACGGGTGACGGGAGACGGTAGGAGCGGCCTTGGCCGCGAACGGGGCCGAGAGTCGGACATCAGAACCGGCCGCAGGGTCTTCTCGCGGGCGCTTGTTCTCTTCGTTCTCGCGTTTGCCCCAGGTGCGCAGGGCGACGAGGGCTGGAGCCAGGCCGAGGCCCCGTGGGCGTGGTCGTTCCCCCGGGATCACGGGGCCCACCCCGACTTCCGCACCGAGTGGTGGTACTTCACGGGCAACCTTCGAAACGCGGCCGGAGCCCGCTACGGCTACCAGCTCACCTTCTTCCGGCAGGGCGTGAACCGGGAGCCGCCCCACCCCGAGAACCCCTGGTCCCTGCGCGACGCCCACCTGGCCCACTTTGCCCTCACCGAGACCGAGGGCCCCCGCTTTCGCCACGCCGAGCGCCTGTCGCGGGCCGGGCCCGGCCTCGCCGGCGCGGCCGAGGGGCGCATGGAGGTGTGGAACCTCGACTGGTGGGCCGCCATGGAGGAGGAGACCATCCGCCTGCGCGCGCGCACCCCGGAGATGGGACTGGAGCTCGAGCTCGTCCCCCGCAAGCCGGTGGTGCTTCATGGCGAGGGGGGCCTGAGCCGCAAGGGGCCGGCGCCGGGGCAGGCCTCGTACTACGCCTCCTTTACCGACCTGGCCACCGCGGGCCGCCTGGTTCTGGAGCCGGGCGCCGAGCCCGTCGCCGTGACGGGCACGAGCTGGTTCGACCAGGAGTTCGGCTCCAATCAACTCTCGGAGGACCAGGCCGGCTGGGACTGGTTCAGCCTGCACCTCTCGGACGGGGGCGACCTCATGGTCTACCTCCTGCGCCGCAGGGACGGGTCCCTGGAGCCCGCGAGCTCGGGCACCCTGGTGGAGTCCGGCGGCGCGGCGCGGCACCTTCCCCTGGGCGACATCCAGGTGGAGGTCCTGGGCAGGTGGCGAAGCCCCCGGAGCGGCGCCTCCTACCCCAGCCGCTGGCGGCTGCGTGCGCCCGGCGTGGAGCTCGTGGTGGCGCCGCTGGTCCCCGACCAGGAGCTCGACACCCGGGAGTCCACGGGGGTGGTCTACTGGGAGGGCGCGGTCGCCGGGGAGGGCACCTCGGGGGGCCGCCCGGTGACCTGCGAAGGGTACGTGGAGCTCACGGGCTACGCGGGGGAGCTCGGCGGCCTTTTTTGATCCCCCGGCTCAAGTCTTCGCCTCGTTGGGCCGATACACAGAAAACGCACGGGTGCGGGCTCGGGACGGGCCCCCGGCAAAGGCACCGCTGGAATCGGCACCGCAACTCCCCGGGGGGAGTCGAGCGCTTTCATGGAGGAAGGTACCGGCCCCAGGAAGAGGCGTGGCGTTGCGAGCCTGATTCTGCTCCTGGCGGGGGCCGCGGCCCTCTCGGGGTGTCTGGGTCCCACCACCCCGCTCGGGGCGGTCGACCGGCCGGCGGGGGAGGGCGGCGCACCCTGCGCCGCTGCGGAGTCTCCCGGCGAGACCGCCGAGCGGGCCCAAATCCACTTTTCCCCCTCCTACCAGCGGGTGCACGGGCCCTACACCTGGCAGGTGGCGGTGGTCGACCCCCACGCCGCCGACCGGCCCGACGCCAGTCGCCTGCGGGTCTTCTACAACGGGCTCGAGGTCACGGAGTCGGCCCGCTTCCAGTTTCGGGTGGCGTACCGCCCGGCCGCGGAGGGGGACCGGGAGGCCCTGCTCCTCGAGATGCCCCATCTGCGGCTTCCCCCCCTGGACGACCACGAGATCGTGGTGGAGTACACTCCCGCCCAGGGCCGCCCGCTCGCAGCGCGCTATCCGTTTCCGGCGGTGCGCGACCTGGGGGCCGAGGAGGCTCTGGCCGGCACCGACCCGTTTTCCGTGAGTCCCCGGGTCCTCGAAGCGGTGTTCGAGGCCAGCCGCCACTACCGGCTCAACCCGGTGCTGCTGGCGGCGCTCATCGCCCAGGAGAGCAGCTTCAACCCCCACGCCGTCTCCAAGGCCAAGGCCATCGGCCTTACCCAGGTCACCCACCTGGCCGAGCGCGACATCGCCCCGGCCTTTCCCCACTGGCCCCGGTATCCCGGCATCGAGCGGCTTTCGCGAAGCCGCCTGCGCGCCCTCATCCCCCAGGCGGTCCACGGGGGCAACGAGTGGCGCCTCGACCCGGTGAAGAGCGTGTGGGGGGGCGCCCACTACCTGGCCTACCTGCGCACGCGCCTCACCCACGAGCGCAACCGCCCCAAGCTGGGGCTGGGCGGGGAGGACGAGGACCGCATCCTCGCCGAGGCGTGCCTCGCCGCCTACAACAGCGGCCTCACCCGCACCCTCTCCTGGCTCTCGCGCCACCGCGGCCAGTGGCTCGACCAGGACGACGCCCGGGAGGCCCGGCGGTACGTGCGAAAGATCCTGAGCTTCTACGGCGCCTTCCGGGAGGAGCCGGCTCCCCTCGCCTGGGGAGAGCCCACGTGACCGGCCACACGCGCAAGCCCGTCTGGTTGCAGGTGCTGGGGTGGTTCTTCTGGCTTCACGTCCTGGGCATGCCCGTGCAGGCCATGCTCGTCTTCGGCCATCCTCCCTGGGAGTGGACCGCCCTGTGGGCCAAGATCGCCCCCCAGAACCAGCTCGTGATGGTGTGCTCCGCCACGGCCGCCCTGGGGGTGCAGCGGGTCTCCCGGTGGGGATGGTACGCCGCCCTCGGCTTCGTGGGAGTGGCGCTGTGGAACAACTGGGTCCTTCTCCACTACCCCACCCCCATGCCCCGATGGACCGTCGGGGCCGCCAACGGGGGCCTGGTCCTGCTGGGCGCGTGGCTCCTGCGACCGCCCGTGGTTCGCCTCTTCCACGCCCGAAGCCTCCACTGGTGGCGGGCGGCGCCCCGCTACCCGGTATGCGCCCGGGTGGAGCTCGTGACGCAGGCCGGCGTTCGCGCGGAGGGAAGCGTCTTCAACCTCTCGCGCACGGGCCTCTTCGCCGAGGTTCCCGGCCTTGGGGTCCCCCAGGGAGAAGTGGTCCAGGTGCGGGTGCACCTGGAAGACCGGCTGCTCTCGTGCCGTGCCCGGGTGGTGCGCTGCGCACCGGCCTCGGCCACGTACCCCGAAGGCCTGGGCCTTCGCTTCGTCTCCGTCCCCCTCCCGGACCGGGTCTGGCTCTGGCTGGGCCTGCCCGCCGGGGCGGAGGCCTAACCCGCCTCGAGGACCGGGACGGACGCCTCGGCGAGGCGTCCCTAGTGCGCCTCCGATGGCGCAGAGTCAGAGGGGTGCAAGTCCCCTCCGGGCAGACGCCTGCTGCGCGAAACCTGAAGTAACTGCGTTGCCGCAAGGCAGGGTGGAGAGCAACGGAAGGTGAACCACTGGTCCGTAGGATGACGAACCCGATACGGCCACATGGATCGGCGAGTCTGCTAGGGGTGTGCGAAGCCCTGACCTGTCTGACCCCCAGACGCGCGGACCGCCGCGCGGGAATCTGGAAGGGGACAGGAAGTCCGTCACGCTGACACAACCGAGGCGGGTACAAAAGCGATGACGGAGAGCCATGGGGTGGGTGGGGACGGAACGGTGGGAAGGCTCTGTGCAGTAAAGAGGGAGACCCGGCGCGGGAGGTGACCTCGCCGGGAGTCAGAGGCTCCATAGTAGCGGGGAAGCACCGTAACGGGTGTGGAGCGAAGGGAGCCAGGAAGGTGGATGCGCAAGGCCTATGCCAACGAAACGCCAACCCTCGCCAGTGGGCAACCGCTCTAAACAAGAGGGAGACATCCGGGCTCGATGGGCCTGGGTAGAACCGGCGGTATGGACCGAGCGCATGCTGGAAGCCCTGGAACATGGGGTCAAAGGAGGCAAGTGGTACAGCCTGATGGACAAGGTCTACGACCCGGACAACCTGCGGGCGGCATGGGAGAAAGTACGCCGAAACCGGGGAGCGGCGGGGGTGGACCGGCAAAGTGTGGAGAAGTTCGGCAAGCGTGCGGAGCACTACCTTCGGGAGCTCCAGCACGCGCTCCAAGAGGGGAGCTACCACCCCCAGCCGGTGCTTCGGACTTGGATACCGAAGCCGGGGACCACTGCCCTTCGGCCGCTGGGAATACCAGCGGTCAAGGACCGGGTGGTACAAACGGCGCTGCGCAACGTGATCGAACCGATCTTCGAGGCGCAGTTTCTGGACGTGAGCTACGGATTTCGGCCCGGGCGCTCGGCAAAGGACGCGCTGCGGGAAGTGTGGCGACTGCTGGCGGCAGGATACGTCTGGGTCGTGGACGCCGACATCCAAAGCTACTTCGACACGATCGACTGGACCCTCCTGATGGAGGACGTGAAGAAGAGCGTCTCTGATGGGAAGGTGCTGGCCCTGCTGGAGAGCTACCTCACACAGGACGTAGCGGAAGGGCTCAAGGTATGGAAGCCAACGCAGGGGACTCCCCAAGGGGCAGTGATCAGCCCCTTGCTGGCCAATCTGTACCTGCACACCGTAGACGGGACGCTGAGCCAAGCGGGCTGCCGGGTGCTGCGCTATGCCGATGACCTGGTCATCCTGTGCCGGAGCGAGGGCGAGGCCAGACAGGCCTTGGCGCTCCTGCAAGCCGAGATGGCCCGGCGAAGGCTGACGCTCCATCCCGACAAGACCCGGCTGGTCAACGCCCGGGAGCCAGGTGGCTTCGACTTTCTGGGGTACCACTTCGAGCGAAGGTACCGCTGGCCCCGGATCAAGAGCATAAAGGCTCTGAAAGACAGGATTCGGGGGAAAACGAAGCGCAGCAACGGCCACAGCCTGGCCTGCATCATTGCCAGTCTGAACCGCATCCTGAAGGGGTGGTTTGGTTACTTCAAGCACAGCCATTGGACCACCTTCACGCCGCTGGACTCCTGGATTCGCATGCGCCTGCGCAGCATCCTGCGCAAGCGGTCCAAGAGACAAGGCCGCGGACGAGGTTGGGACCACACACGCTGGCCCAATGCGTTCTTTGCGGCGCGGGGGCTGTTCACCCTTGTCACAGCCCACGAGGCCGTCCGCCAGCCCCGCTGCGGAAACCACTGACCGGAGAGCCGGATGCGGGAAAACCGCCTGTCCGGTTCGGAGGGAGGAGGG
>JBFLZB010000130.1 GCA_040756475.1 Thermodesulfobacteriota bacterium | reverse complement strand
CAAATTCCACTCCCTCGGCACCTTCCCCGACGGCGAGTCTTTGTACAGATGCGGCGCTTCCGAGGGCGGGGGGCGGAGTTCGCCGTTGTGGTCGATGCCGCGCGTGAGAAGGTCGTGGAGCAGGCCCTGCTTCATCTGTTGGAGTTTGGCGATGACCTGCTCGGTCTTCCGGATGGCCTCGTCGACGGTGTCGAGGACCTCCGTGATGCGGTTCTGGTCTTGGACGGAGGGAAGAGAAACCCTCATAGCCATGACGGTGGGACCGCTTATCTTCACCATGCTTCCGGAAGTGCCGGACGCCGCAGCTTGGATCTGTCTCCGGCCGCTCGCCGACAGCAGGTAGCGTTCCAAGTACCGAGCCGTAAGCCGCTCGTTTGGCCGCAGCCGCATCATGAGGTCCGGGTAAGTGCACGGCGTCCCAACATCCGCATAGATCCCGGCAAGCCCGACCAACTCCCTCGTGTTGGACCTGCTCACCAGCAGGTCTCCTTCTTGGAGAATGGCAGATTTCAGCCGCTGGTCGCCAATTGGCGCGTTCTTGAGCTGAAGCGGCCAAAACCCATCGACGGTCAGGCAGCCCAACCCGAGCATCTGCGTACCTGTCCAATCGCTCGCCTCCTTGGGCGAGTAGCCATTCCTGGGAGGGCCCTCAAGGAGGTCACACAGTGGAACAATTTCCCAGCCGGGCCTAGACATACCGAAGTCTCTCGAAATACTCGCGCAGGCCCCCCCTCGCGGCGTCTCGCTCCGCCTCAACCTCCTGTAACGACACCCGGTACTTGTCCCACCACTTCTCCACCACCGCCTCAACCGCCTGCCGATGGGCTGTCACCCTACGGTCCAGGGCCTGAGCGAGGTCGTCCTTGAGAATGCCGAGGACGAGCCCTCGACAGCCGTCGACCGACAGACCGACCTGGGCCTCCTGTAACCGGTCGGCGAAGTCCGCCTTGAGGGACTTCACGCGGGCACGCACGGCACGAAGGTCCTTCTTGAGTTCCTGGACTTCCTCCTCGGACAGGGCGTCCTCGCCCTCCGCCTCGTCCTCCTCATCCCCGGCGGGCTCAGCAGCCTTGAGGGTGCCCTCCACCTCGGCCTTCTTCGCCTCGACCTCGGCGATCTCGTCCAGATACCGGGGAAGAAGTGCTTTGACGAGCTTGTGATCCAGCGGGTCGGTCTTGCTCTGCTCATCCTCCAACGCAGCAAGGATGGTGGTCACCCAGCCGTCCACCACGCCGGCGAAGCCCCGGGCCGCCAACGTCTTGAGATCGTACTGCGCGTCTCCCCACCAGCTCGCCACCACGCCGGCAACCTGGAAAGGGTCGAGCAGGTTCGCAGGAGCCAGCGCCTTCCCGAAACTCTCGACCAGGGCTGCGCGAACCTGCATGAGTGCCTGCGTCTCGGGAAGGGCGACCACGTGCTTGGAGTGGTCGGCCCACCAGGTCTCGAAGGCCTTGCGGACGGCGGCCTCGGCGGTCAGGACGCCCGGATCGGCCTCGACGGCCGCTTTGAGCTGGGCTTTGGAGGTGAGGTGGGGCGCGAAATCCAGGTAGCGCTCGTCCCGTTCGACAAAGAGCCGGGCCGGGTCCAGGCCGTGGCTGCGGAGGAGAGCCTCCCGCTGCTGCCCTTCCGCCTTGGGCACCCCGCCGACCAGGTGGGCGCGCACGTCGTGGGGCTCCGGGGGCGGGGAGTTGTCGGCATAGCGGCGGATGTTGAGGTTCCACTCGTTCTCCGCCAACTCCCCCAGGCCCACCACCCGGGCGAAGGCGGGCACGTCCTCGAAGCGCTCCACCGCGACGACGATGCGCTCGATGTGCTCGGGCAGCAGGGTGTTCTGCGCCCGGCCCTCCTGGTACTCCCGGTCGGCATTGACGAAGAGCACCTTTCCGCGCCGGTCGGGAGGCTTTCCGCCCTTGGCCCGCAGGAGGAGGATGCAGGCCGGGATGCCGGTGCCGTAGAAGAGGTTCGAACCCAGCCCGATCACGGCCTCCACCAGGTCGTCCTCCAACATGCCTCGGCGGATGTCGCGCTCGGCGCCGCCTCGAAAGAGCACGCCGTGGGGCATGACCGTGGCCACCATGCCTCCCGGCCGGAGCACGGCGAGCATGTGCTGCACGAACATGAGGTCGGCCTTTTTGCCCGTCTCGGGGCAGAAGCCGTACCGGAACCGCTCGGGGAAGGCCATGCCGTCGCGGCTGTAGTTCTGGCTGAAGGGCGGGTTCGTGATGACCCGGTCGAAGCGCATCAGCTCCCCGCCCTCCCGGTGCTGGGGGGCGAAGAGGGTGTCGTCGTTTCGGAGGTCGGCGTCGGGGATGCCGTGGAGGATCATGTTCATCTTCGAGATCGACCAGACCCCGCCGTTGTTCTCCTGGCCGTAGAGCCGGAGGTTCCGGGGGTTGCCGCCGTGCTCCTCCACGTGCTCCTTGGAGAGGATCAGCATGCCGCCGGAGCCGGAGCAGGGGTCGTAGACCCGCATCCCCTCCTGGGGCTTCACGAGCCGCACCATCATCCGGACGACGGAGCGGGGGGTGTAGAACTCACCGCCCTTCTTGCCGGCCGAGTCGGCGAACTCGCCGATCAGGTACTCGTAGGCCGCCCCCAGGAGGTCGGGGAACTCGAAGTCCTCGTTCCGGAGCCGGTACTTGGCGAAGTGGACGATGAGGTCGCGGAGCCTCTTGTCGGGGATGCGGCTCTGGCCCACCTGGCGGTTGAAGTCGATGTGGTGCACGACGCCGGAGAGCGCGGTGTTGGCCTCTTCCAGCGCGGCCAGGGCCTTGTTGAGCCCGTCGCCCACGTTGTGGTGGACCTCGTCGCGCAGATACGCCCACCGGGCCTTCGGCGGCACGAAGAAGGTGTTGGTGTGGAAGTCCGGGTGCTCGGCCCGCCTCTCGGCCTCCTCCCGGGTCCGCCCCTTGGCCACCTCGGCCTTCAGGACGGCGTCGCGCCGGGCCTCGAACTCGTCGGAGCACCGCTTCAGGAACAGCATCCCGAAGATGTACTCCTTGAACTCCGAGGCATCCATCTTGCCCCGCAGGATGTCGGCGGCGGCGAAGAGGTGGCGCTCCAGCTGAGGCAGGCTGAGCTTGCGGGCCACCTCGCCGTTGCGGGGTTTGGTTCGCGCCGGCGTGACCGAGGAGGCTGCCGGTTCACGCCGTGCGACGGCCTCCGGCTGCCTGCCGCGGGGGCGAGACACCGGAGCCGATTCTGCCGAAGGCACGGGCCGAGTTCCGTCCATGAGGGAACGAAGTCTCGCCAACTGATCGGCCGTCGGAGAGGACTTACCTGTCTCCCAGAGAGACACCTGTACCTGGCTCACCCCCGCCCGCTCCCCCAGCGCGGCCTGACTCCATCCCCGTTCTTTCCGGCCGCTGCGAATCCATTCTCCGATGGTCAACTGCTCTCCTCCTCAACGTGCGACAACCCCCTAAACGCCGCGAGGTCATACCGCCAGGGGCAAGTACCCCGTTCGACATGGCCCCTTCGTAGTGCCAGCGCTCCTCCCATTCCCAGCTCCTCGCTTTCGGCCCTTCTACGTCACCGGCCCCACGGGGTCAAGGGCCTCGCCCCTACGGGGTTCTTCGCTGGTTGACGCCGCGCGCCCCCCCTCAGTAGAGTACGGGTTTCGTCCACGCTCGACTGGAATGCTGCGAAGAGGCTCCGATGGGTTGGTTGGAGAGCGTGCTCCTGGGGTTAGTGCAGGGGCTCACGGAGTTTCTGCCGGTGAGCTCCTCGGGGCACCTGGTGCTGGCCCAGAGCTTGATCCCGGGGTTCGAGCAGCCCGGTGTGCTCTTCGATGCGCTCCTCCATGGGGGAACGCTCCTGGCGGTGCTAATGTACTTCCGCCGCGACGTGCAGGAGCTCCTGGCGAGCCTGCTCCCCGGGGGAGACCCTTCGCGGCGCCGGCTGGCGCTGCTTCTCGTGGCCGCCACGGTGCCCACGGGGCTCATCGGCGTGATCTTCAAAGACCCCCTGGAGGCCCTCTTCCACGCTCCGCGGTCGGCCGCGGCCATGCTCCTGGTGACCGGAGCGCTCCTGTGGATCTCGGAGGTCCTGGCCCGTCCCCGGATGGGCCTGGAGGGAATGGGCTACGGCCGGGCGCTGGCCGTGGGCACCGTGCAGGGGCTCGCCATCGTGCCGGGGATCAGCCGCTCGGGCTCCACCATTGCCGTGGGAACCCTGCTCGGCATCCGGGGGGAGGACGCCGCCCGCTTCAGCTTCCTGCTTTCGGTGCCCGCCATCCTGGGGGCTCTGGTCCTCCAGCTTCCCCACCTGGAGGGGGTGGAGGCCGGCCGGCTCGGAGGATACGCAGGGGGAGTTGCGGCCGCCTTTGCCTCGGGGCTCTGGGCGATTCGTTTCCTCCTGGCGGCGATCCGCCGGGGCCGGTTCCGGTGGTTCGCGGTATACTGCTGGCTCCTGGGGGCCGGCTACCTCTTCTTTGGACCTTGAAGCGTGGCACGCAAGAGCGAAGCCTCTGCAAAGCGCCCCCGGGAGGGGATTCCGGGCTGGACCGCCCGGCTCGGGCCCCGGGTGCGGGCCGAGCTCGTCGGGCTGACCCTGGCGATCGCCTGCGCGTTCTTGCTGCTGGCACTCCTTTCCTACTCCACGGGCGATCCGTCCTTCAACACCTCCGGCGGCCCGGGCGCTCCGCGAAACCTCGGCGGGGTAGCCGGGTCGTATGCTGCCGATCTCCTCTACCAGGCCCTGGGGCACGCGGCCTACCTGGTTCCCCTGGCCCTTGGCGTGTACGCGGTGCGGTTCGTGATTCTGCGCCCCGTGTCCTACCCGGGTTGGGTTGCCCTGGGGTACACGTCGCTCGTGCTCACGGCGGCGGGGCTCCTGAGCCTCTTCGGGGGCACGGTGGCCTTCGACGAGCTCCACCTCTCGGCGGGCGGGGGTGCCGGCCACCTGCTGGCCCGAGGGCTCTCCCGGTACTTCAACCGGCCCGGCGCGGGGCTCCTTCTGGCCGCCGGGTTCCTCGCCTCGGCCATGTTCACCGTGAACTTCTCCCTCTACTCCTTCTGGGAGCGCCTGCGGCTGGCGATGCTGGGCGCGGTGCAGGGCGTGCGGGAGTGGTGGATTCGGCGTACGGAGCAGCGCGCCAAGCGCCGGGCCCGGCGCACCTCCGGGGCCCAGGCGGCGGCGCGGCCCGCCCTGGAAAAGCCCGCGATCCTGTCGGAGAAGAAGCTCGAGATCCTGGAGCGCCCGAAGGTGCCGATACAGGAGGCCTTTCCCTTCGCCCACGAGGTGGACGGCTTCCGCCTGCCCCCCCTGGAGCTCCTGGACCCGCCCCCCCCTGCGGGCGCGGGCCCCAACGAGGAGAGCCTGCTCAACGACTCCAAGGTCCTGGTCAAGAAGCTCCAGGACTTCCAGGTGCAGGGGACGGTGGAGACCGTTCGGCCGGGTCCGGTCATCACGCTCTTCGAGTTCAAGCCCGCCCCCGGGATCAAGATCAACCGGATCGTCAACCTCTCCGACGACCTGGCCCTGGCCCTGCGGGCCCTCTCGGTGCGCATCATCGCCCCCATCCCCGGCAAGGACGCGGTGGGAATCGAGATCCCCAACACCCGGCGCGAGATCGTGGTGCTGCGCGATATCCTCAGCTCTCCCGTCTACAAGGAGTCCAAGTCGCCCCTGACCCTGGCGCTGGGGAAAGACAGCGCGGGCAACCCCTACGTGACCGACCTGGCCCGCATGCCCCATCTGCTGATCGCCGGGGCCACGGGTTCGGGCAAGAGCGTGGCGGTCCACTCCATGCTCGCGAGCCTGCTCTATCGGGCGACCCCCAAGGACGTGCGGCTGCTCATCGTGGACCCCAAGATGCTCGAGCTCTCGGTGTACAACGACATCCCCCACCTGCTCCTGCCGGTGGTCACCGAGGCGAAGAAGGCGGCGGTGACCCTGCGGTGGGCCGTGCAGGAGATGGAGCGCCGCTACCGGCTCATGGCCGAGGAGGGGGTGAGAAACCTCGCCACCTACAACAAGAAGATCGAAAAGCGCATCAAGGACCTGGGGCGCGCCGAGCCCTCCGCGGACGAAAACTTGGAACTGCTGCCCTTCGTCGTGGTGGTGATCGACGAGCTGGCCGACCTGATGATGGTGGCCTCCAAGGACGTGGAGGAGTCCATCGCCCGCCTGGCCCAGATGGCACGTGCGTCGGGCATCCACCTCATCGTCGCCACCCAGCGGCCCTCGGTGGACGTGATCACCGGGATGATCAAGGCCAACTTCTCGGCCCGCATCGCCTTCCAGGTGGCCTCCCGGGTCGACTCGCGCACCATCCTCGACTCCATGGGTGCCGAGGCCCTCCTGGGGGGAGGAGACATGCTGTTTCTCCCCCCGGGCACCGGAAGGCTCGAGCGGCTCCACGGCTCGTTCGTCTCCGAGGAGGAGATCGCCCGCCTCGTGAAGTACCTGCGGGAGCAGGGGGAGCCCGAGTACAACGAGGCCATCCTGGAGGAGCCCGAGACGGGCGACTTCGCGGACGACCCCGAGTTCGACGAGTTCTACGACCAGGCGGTGCGCATCGTGGCGGAAACCCGGCAGGCCTCCATCTCCATGATCCAGCGCCGCCTCAAGATCGGCTACAACCGGGCCGCCCGGATGGTGGAGCGCATGGAGCAGGAGGGCGTGGTGGGCCCCTCCCGCGGCGCCAAGCCCCGGGAAGTGCTGGTGGGGAAGATGTGAGACGGGTGACGGATGACGGGTGACGGATGACGGGTGACGGATGACGGGTGACGGATGACGGGTGACGAAGGGGCGGTGCGAGATGCTTGCTCCGCTTCGTCCTTTGGGTCCTTGGGGTCCTTTGGGTCCTTTGGCCCGTAAAAAGTGAAAGGTGAAAGGTGAAGGGAAACGCTAGGGTCAAGGTAGGGAGGCTGCTGGGTCAGGTGCTCCTGGGCGCCCTCCTGGCCGCGCCCGCAGGAGCGTGGGCCGCGGAGCCCGAGGTCTTGCTGGCCGGGCTGCGCGCGGCCTACGAGGACACCGCCGACCTCACGGCCCGGTTCGTCCAGACCGCCCGGCTGGTGGCAGCCGGGATGGAGCGCGAGGCCCAGGGGCGGGTGGCCTTCAAGAAGCAGGGAAAGATGCGCTGGAGCTACGACGGGGACGACCCCCAGGAGATCGTGAGCGACGGAGAGACGCTCTGGATCCACCAGGTGCGCGACCGCACGGTGCTGCGCCAGGAGCTCGCGGCGCTGCCCGAGTCGAGCCGGCTCGCCCTGGACCTCCTGACGGGGTTCCAGGGGGTGGAGCGGTCCTTCGAGCTCGGCTCGTGCGGCGAGCTCTGCCTGGCCCTGACCCCCCGGGAGGCCCGGCCGGATCTCAGCCGGGTGCTGGTGGAGGTGGCCGCGGACGCAAGCGAGGTGCGCGCGGTGACCACCGAAGACCCCCTGGGCAACCGCACCCGGGTGGCGTTCTCGGAGCTGCGCCGCAACACCGGCCTCGACGACTCCCTCTTCGAGTTTCGGGCGCCCGAGGGGGCTCAGGTGCTCGACATGCCGGGGGGGCCGTGACGTCGCGCTCCGTCGGCCTCATCAGCCTGGGGTGCGCCAAGAACCGGGTGGACGCCGAGCACCTCCTGGGGGGGCTCCTCGCCCGGGGGTTCGCCCTGGTGGAGGATCCGGCCCGCGCGGAGGTCGTGGTGGTGAACACCTGCGGCTTCCTGCGGGAAGCCGTCGAGGAGTCCATCGAGGAGATCCTCGAAGCGGCTCGCCTCAAGGAGACCGGGGAGTGTCGGGTGCTGGTGGTGGCCGGGTGCCTGCCCAAGCGGTATCCGGAGCTCGCCCGGGAGCTCCCGGAGGTCGACCACTTCTTCACCCCCGAGGACGTTGCCCGCATCCCCGACGTCCTCACCGGAGCAGAGGATACCGCCGCCGCCCCCGAAGCCCTGCCCCGCGTCCTCACCCAGCTCCCCCACAGCGCCTATCTGAAAGTGGCGGAGGGGTGCTCCAACCGGTGCACCTACTGCACCATCCCCTCCATCCGCGGGAGCTTCCGCTCCTTCGCGCTGGAGCCCCTGCTGGCCGAGGCCCGGGCCCTGGCCGCCCAGGGAGTGGTGGAGCTCAACCTGGTGGCCCAGGACGTGACCTCCTACGGCCGCGACCGGGGCGATCCCGACGCCCTTGCCCGGCTCCTGGACGCCCTGGAAGAGGTGGAGGGGTTGCGCTGGCTCCGGCTCCTCTACGGTTACCCCGGGCCCCTGCCCCCCGGGCTCGAGGATCGCCTCGCCGGGGGAGGCAAACTCGTGCCGTATCTGGACCTGCCCATCCAGCACATCCACCCGCGGATCCTCCAGGCCATGGGGCGGCGCACCTCGGCCGCCCAGGTGGAGGAGACCCTGCTGGGTCTCCTGGACCGGGTGCCGGGCCTGGCGCTGCGGACCACGGCCATCGTGGGCTTTCCCGGGGAGACCCGGGCGGAGTTCCAGGCACTGCTCGACTTCGTGGAGCGGGTGCGCTTCCACCATTTGGGCGCCTTCCCGTACTCTCCCGAGGAGGGGACCCCCGCCGAGCGCCTGCGGCCCCGGGTGATGCGCCGGGTGGTCCGGGAGCGCCTGGACCGCCTCCTGGAGGTCCAGGCGGGGATCAGCGAGGGCCGAAACCGGGAGCTCCTGGGCCGGGAGCTCGACGTGCTGGTCGAGGGGATGGACGAGGAGGGCCGCCCCGTGGGACGAACCTACGGCCAGGCCCCCGAGGTGGACGGCCTCACGGTGCTCCGGGGCCTCGGGGACGAGGCGGTGGAGATCGGCGCCTTCGTGCGGGTTCGGGTGAGCGCCGCATCCGAGTACGACCTGGAAGCACAGGTGCTCGGGCCGTGAGGGGCCGGCTCGCCCGGTGGGGGCTCCCCCTGCTGGCCCTGGCCCTGGTGGCGGTCTGGGCCGCGGGCCGGAGGCCCGTGCCCCTCCCGGTCTCCGAGACCCGTTTCCTCATGGACACCCTGGTCACGGTGACCCTGTGGGGGCTCGAGGGCGGGGAGGCGCGGGCGGCAGCCGAGGCCGCCTTCGCCGCGCTGGAGGCGGTGGATCGGGAGATGGCCCGCATCCCCGGCACTCCCCTCTGGGACCTCAACGAGGCCGGCGGCGGCGTTGTCTCCGCGCCCCTGGCGGAGGTGCTGGAGGCCTCCCTGGCATGGGCGCGCCGCACCGCAGGGGCCTTCGACCCCACCGTGGCGCCGCTCTTGGACCTGTGGGGCCTCTGGGACGTGGGAAAGCGAGGGGGCACCCCAGTGCCTCCTCCCGCGGCGGGCGACCTGGAGCGGGCACGGGCGCGCGTGAGCTGGGAGCGCCTGGACTGGGACCCCCGATCGCGCCGGCTCGATCTGGGCGGCGGGGCGCTGGACCTCGGGGGAATCGCCAAGGGCTATGCCATCGACCGCGCCGTGGCGGTCCTTCGCGATCGCGGAGCGCGAGACTTTCTCGTCAACGCCGGCGGCGACCTCTACGTGGCCGGGACAAAGGGGCGCACCCCCTGGCGGGTCGGCATCCAGCACCCCCGGGAGCCGGGGGAGTTCCTGCGGGTGGTCGCTCCCGCCGAGGGCGCTTTGGTGACCTCGGGGGACTACGAGCGCGCCTACCTGTGGGAGGCCGAGGGGGAGCGCGAGCGGATCCACCACATCCTGGACCCCCGCACCGGCCGGCCGGCCCGGGGATGCCAAAGCGTCACCGTGTGGGCCACCCGGGCGATGGCGGCGGACGCGCTGGCCACCGCGGTCTTCGTGCTGGGACCCGAAGCCGGGCTCGCGCTCCTGGAGTCCGAGCCCGGGGCGGAAGGGCTGGCGGTGGGGGCTGACGGCCGGGTCCACGAGACGCCTGGCTTCCGTGGGGCGGCCCCCGTGGCGGCCCCCCGATGAGGCGCAGGGCGTTCACGGCGCTGGACGGGCTGCTCCTGGCCGGACTCCTGGCCGCCAACGCCGTGTTCTGGTCCCGAATCGGCGCCGAGCCCGCCGCCGGGCTCGAGGTCGTTTCTCCCGCCGGCACCCGAAGCGAGCCCCTGGCCGGCCCCCGGGACCTGGCGGTGGCCGGCCCCCTGGGCGCGACGGCGGTGCGGGTGGAGCCCGACGGCGCCCGGGTGACGGATAGCCCCTGCCCCCGGCGGCTGTGCGTCGCCGCGGGAAAGATCTCGCGCCCCGGCGAGGTGGTGGCATGTCTTCCCAACCGCGTCGCCCTGCGCATCACCGGAGCCCGCGCCACCGCCGTCGACGCCGTGGGAAGGTAGGATCTCGGCGGGCACCAGAAGCATGGACACCCCCCCATCGATATCGAAATCGCCATCGAAATCGACCCCGACTCCAGCCCGATTTCGATTTCGATCGGCCGAGGGAGGCAAGAGGGCTGAGCCCCTCGACAACGGGCAACGAGCAACGGCAAACCCACAACGGACGATTCCCCCGACCCATGCCCGCCGCATACGACGACACTTCCACCCCCCTGCCCGCCGGCCCCCACACCCACCGGCTGGCGCGCCTGGGTCTCCTCATCGCCCTGGCGGGGGCCGTGCAGGCGGCCGAGTCACTGGTGCCGAGCCCCGCCCCCTGGTTTCGGCTCGGCCTGGGAAACGCCGTGGTCCTGGTCGTCCTGCACCGGTGGGGCCCCCGGGAGGGCGTCTGGGTGGCCGCGGGCAAGGTTCTGGTGGGGAGCCTCCTGGCGGGACGTCTCTTCTCCCCCGCCTTCCTCCTCTCCCTAGGCGGCACGGCCGCGGCCGCGGCGGCCATGGCCGCCGCCCTGCGGGCCTCCCCGCCGCTCGGGTTCGTGGGAATCAGCGTGCTGGGCGCACAGGCCCACGTGCTCGCACAGCTCTTCCTGGCCACCCTCTTGCTTCGCACCCCCGCCCTGTGGTCCCTCCTCCCCCTGCTGGGCACCCTGGCGGTTCTGGCCGGGTGTCTCACGGGATTCGTGGCGCACCGGGTGGTGCAGGTTCTCGGGTGCGGCGGTGGAATGACGGGCCGTTTCGACTCTTGACTTGATGCGCGGCCCCGCTACACTCGCCGCCCATGGGAGCGTAGACGGGGGTCTGCCCCCGCCCCGGTACCGGCCCCCAGCGAGACGGCGGACCGTCTCCGAGGCGAAGTCTGGGTTGCTCTTCGCAGCCATGTTCCCCGGATGGGGATTTCTGTCGGGAGTGGTCCTTGCGCCGTGCGCGGGGCTCGGCTCCCGCCACCAAAAGGAGGGTAGACGGGATGAGGAGAAGAGCGCACGTCGTCTGGGCCGTGCTTTGGGGAGCCCTGCTCCTGGGGGGGGGGCTCGCGAACGCGGCGGAACCCGCTCGGAAGATCGAGCTCTCGCCCTTTTTTGGCGGTTTCTTGTTCGACCACGATCTCGACGTGGGGCACAAGGGAGTCGGCGGCGCCCGACTCGGGTATTGGTTGAACGACAAGTGGAGCCTGGAACTCTCGGGGGAGGGCGTCTCGAGCCGAACGACGGACGGCCGCCCCCTGGACTACATCCAGGGGCACGTGGACGCGCTCTATCACCTCAACTACCGCAAGGATCAGAAGCTCCTTCCCTACCTGGCCGTAGGGGCAGGGGTAGCGAACTACCAGTACCTGAGCAGGATCAACCCCGACTACAGCAGCCGTACGGACTTCGACTTCCTGACCAACTGGGGCGGCGGTCTCAAGTACCTGCTCACCGACTGGTTCGCCCTGCGGGTCGACGCCCGGCAACCCATATCGTGGAACCGGACCAACCACCACTTCATGTACACCGGCGGCTTCTCCCTGCTCTTCGGCGGCAAGTCCGCCCCCCCGCCGCCGGCCGATTCCGACGGCGACGGCGTCCCGGACGATCGGGACAAGTGCCCTGACACCCCGGCCGGCGTGACCGTCGACGCCGACGGCTGCCCGCTGGACAGCGACGGCGACGGCGTGCCCGACTACCTCGACAAGTGCCCCGGCACCCCGGCAGGAGTCAAGGTCGAC
The DNA here is from genome assembly GCA_040756475.1 of Thermodesulfobacteriota bacterium. Classification (NCBI taxonomy): domain Bacteria; kingdom Pseudomonadati; phylum Thermodesulfobacteriota; species Thermodesulfobacteriota bacterium. The sequence goes on along the minus strand of JBFLZB010000130.1, from coordinate 916 downwards.
GCCAGCGGCTGCCCGCTGGACAGCGACGGCGACGGCGTGCCCGACTACCTCGACAAGTGCCCCGGCACCCCCGCGAACGTGCGGGTCGACGCCAGCGGCTGCCCGCTGGACAGCGACGGCGACGGCGTGCCCGACCACCTCGACAAGTGCCCCGGCACCCCCAGGGGCGTCCGGGTCGATGCCAGCGGCTGCCCCATCGTGCTCGATAGCGACGGCGACGGCGTGCCCGACGACCGGGACAAGTGCCCCGGCACCCCGGCAGGGGTCAAGGTCGACGCCGACGGCTGCCCGCTCGACAGCGACGGCGACGGCGTGCCCGACTACCTCGACAAGTGCCCCGGCACCCCCGCGGGCGTCAAGGTCGACGCCGGCGGCTGCCCGCTGGACAGCGACGGCGACGGCGTGCCCGACTACCTCGACAAGTGCCCCGGCACCCCCGCGGGCGTCAAGGTCGACGCTTCCGGGTGCCCGATCCAGGTCGAGACCGTGGAGCTTCGGATCAACTTCGACTTCGACAAGGCCGACGTGAAGCCCGAGTACCTGCCCCAGATCGAGAAGGTGGCCGCCTTCCTGAAGGCGAACCCCGACTACACCGCGGTGATCGAGGGGCACACCGACAGCCAGGGCCCCGAGGAGTACAACCTGCGGCTCTCCGCGCGGCGGGCCAACGCCGTGGCCAAGATCCTGACCGACACCTACGGGATCTCCATGGAGCGCATCACGGCCCAGAGCCTGGGCGAGAGCCGGCCCATCGCCTCCAACGACACCCCGGAGGGCCGGGCGCAGAACCGGCGCATCTACGCATACATGGAAAAGGACTAGGCACTGGGGCCTTGTCCCGGTCCACGCGGGGCGGGGGGCCTGGGGGCCCCCCCCCCCGGGGCCCCAGCCCGCGCGCCCGTTGGTGAACCCGAGC
>JBFLZB010000129.1 GCA_040756475.1 Thermodesulfobacteriota bacterium | reverse complement strand
CCACCGGGGTCCCGAGCTCGCCGGCCGCCTTCTCCACCTCGTCGGGCGTGGAGCAGACGATCCCCCGGGGCACCGGCACCCCGTACTTCTGCAAGACCTGCTTCGCCTGGAATTCGTGAATGTTCATCGTCCCTCCTCAAGAACTCGTCCGACGGGTCCGACGCGTCGGACCGGTTAGACCAAGGCGTCCTATCTCATCGTTCCCACGTAGCACGCGGTGAGCTGGCGCTGGCGCACGTCGTCGGTGGTGTAGTCGGGGAGCAGCATGGGGGAGATGCGGGTGCGCTCGACGCCCGCGGCCTCCAGCTCCCGGATGTAGTCGCGCACGTGGTCGAGCTTGGGCTCCCCCAGGTCGCCTCCCAGGCTCTTCACGTAGGCGGCGGCGTTCACGCCGGCCCGCCGGCCGAAGACCAGGATGTCGAGGAGCGAGTTGCCCATGAGGCGGTTCTCGCCGTGGACGCCGCCGGTGGTCTCCCCGGCGGCGTAGAGGCCGGGCACGCCGGTCTCGGCGTTCTGGTCGATCTTGATGCCCCCGTTCTGGTAGTGGAGCGTCGGGTAGATGAGCATCGGCTCCGTGCGGATGTCGATGCCGTAACGGATGAACTGCATGTACTTGGCGGGGAGCTCCCGCTCCACCGAGCCGGGGCCCTCGAGCTCTTCGATCATGGGGGAGTCGAGCCACACGCCGAGCCGCCCCACCGGGGTGCGGATCCCGAGGCCCCGCTCGGCGCACTCCCGGATGATGGCCGCGCTCTCCACGTCGCGGGGCTCGCGCTCGAAGACGAACTGCTCGCCCTTGATGTTGAGCAGGTTCGCCCCCAGGCCCCGCACCTTCTCGGTGATGAGGAGGCCCACGTTCTGCTCCGGGTAGGCCGCGCCGGTGGGGTGGTACTGGGTGGAGTGCAGAAAATCCATGGGCACGCCCGCCCGGTAGGCCAGCACGAGGCCGTCGGCCGTGGCGCCGTAGTGGTTGGTGCAGGCAAAGCCCTGGATGTGGAGCCGCCCGTTGCCGCCCGTGGCCAGCACCACCGCCCTGGAGCGGACCACGAAGTACTCCTCGGTCTCGAGGTTGTACATGAGGGCGCCGCAGGCCCGGCCCTTGGCGTCCTTGAGGATCTCCACCGCCGCCGAGAACTCCATGATCTCGATGTCGTCGCGCCGATTCCGGGCCTCGTCGCGCACGACCCGCATGATCTCCGACCCGGTCATGTCCCCGGCGGAGTGCATGCGCTTGCGGCTCGTGCCGCCCCCGTGGCGCACGAGCATCCGGCCGTCGGGGCGCTTGTCGAACATCATCCCGAGCTTCTCGAGCCAGGCGATGACGAGCGGCGCGTCCCGGGTGAGCGCCGCCAGAAGATAGGGACGGTTGGTGAAGTGGCCGCCCCCCAGGGTATCGATGAAGTGGAAGTAGGGGCTGTCCACTTCGTGGTCGGCGCCCTGGATGCCGCCCTCGGCCATGACCGTGTTGGCGTCGCCGTGGCGAAGCTTCGTCGCCAGGATCACCTTGGCCCCGTTCTCCGCTGCGAGCAGCGCCGCCGCGGTGCCTCCCCCGCCGCCGCCCACCACCAGGACGTCGGTCGTGTAGGTGGGCAGGACCGAGCAGTCCACCTGGTCGGGGTGGAGCCGGGGGTACGCCTCGAAGAGGTCGACGATCTCCTCGGGGTACACGTCGCCCTTGTTGGGCCCGAGCTTCACGGCCCGGCGGCCCTCGTCCATGTAGTCCGGGTGGAACTTCTTGAGCACGTCCGCCCGCTCGTCCAGCGTCATGGGCGTGAAGTACTCGCCCCGGCGCGTCCTCTCGATGCGCTCCGCGCGGGTGGCCTCCACCCGCTTGATCAGCTCTTTCATCTCCGGCGTGTAGCCCATGTCCGTCTCCTATTGCCTATCGCGTCGGGCTTGGCAGCCCCTATATCCTGGGGTTCTGCACGTTGCTCGTTGCATGTTGCGCGTTGGAAACCCATACGACCCGCAACGTGCAACACGCAACCTACAGGTAGGTCTTGTCCTTCGGCTCCCAGTTCTTGGAGTCCAGGGGCTCGGGCTCGCGGGCCACGTAGAGCTTGCGGAGCTCGTCCTCGGGCTTGCCGGCGAGCTCTTCGAGCATCTTGTCGTAGCGGCCGGCGAGGATCTGCTCCACCCGGCTCTCCAGGTGGGTGGCCCGGGGCAGGATGTAGCGGCCGTGGAGCCGGCGGCAGAGCTGGGCAACGTGGTAGTGGGCGATCTGGGCCGGGCACCGGGCCGAGCACAGCCCGCACTGGATGCAGTCGAAGCTCACTTTCGCGGCCCGGGCCACGTCGCCCCGCATGCCCGCGTTAATGTACTCCATGACGTCGATCTCCATGGGGCACGCCCGGGTGCAGGTGTTGCACCCCACGCACTTCATCACCTCGGGGTAGAGCATGCCCACCGCGTCGCCGATCTGGGAGAGCTCCTCCAGGTCGTACACGGCCTTGTTGGCGGGGAAGAAGGGGAGCTGGGCCAGCACCATGTTCTCTTCGATCACGGTCTGGCAGGCGAGCCCGAAGTGGAGCTGGTAGTCCCCCTGCACCCGCCACACGGTGGGGCACGCGCCGCAGATGCCGCCTCGGCACCCGCAGGCCCGGATGAACTGGTAGCCGGCGTACTCGATGGCCTTCTGGATCGTCAGCGTCTCGGGGAGCATGTACTTCTTCCCCATGACGTACACCGGGATCATCTTCGCCCCCTCGGGCAGGATCGTCCGGTCGCCGCTGGCGATGGTGTGGTGCTTCTTGGCAGCTTCCGCGGTCATTTGGGTGACCTCCTCAATCTCTCTGCGTGTTGCGGGTTGCCCGTTGCTCGTTGGAGAACGGCCCCGTCGCATCTCCCGACGACCCATCAATGTCTGCTCGTTGCGGGTTGCCCGTTGCTCGTTGGAAAACGGCCCCGTCGGGTCTTCCAACGCGCAACCCGCAACAGGCAACGCGCCCCTCAGTTAAAAGCCCCCGACTCCTCCTCCAGCTCGTCCTCCCGGAAGACCGTGAGCGGGATGGGGTCTTCGAGGCTGCGGCCGGGCTCGTACTCGAGCATGCCCTGGACCCCATGGGCGACGCTGCGGAAGAGGGTCGCCACCGGCAGCCCCATGGGGCAGGCCGTGTCGCACAGGCCGCAGCCGATGCAGGAGCTCGCCATGTGGTTCAGGCGCGTCAGGTGGAAGAGGGTGGTCTCCGCCGGCATCTTCTGGGCGCCCTTGCGCTCGGCCCACCGGGCGTAGAGCTCGCCCGGGTGGTCGAAGGTGGGGGTCTTGAAGATGCACAGCTTGCAGTAGCAGATGGGGCAGTTCTCCATGCAGTTGTAGCAGCGGATGCAGGTGGCGAAGGCCTTCTTGAGCCCCTCGAGGCCCTTCGCGTCCGCCTGGAAGGAGGCAAACAGGGCGTCCCGGGCCTTCGTCCGCGCGGCCACGAGATCGGCCACCACCTTCCCCCGGGCTTCGACCCCGCCTCCGTCGAAGGCCAGGAGCCCGGCCTTCTCCAGGGCCGCGGCAAGCTCGTCTTCCGCCTCCACCCCCAGGGCCTCGCCTGCCGCTGCCCCGAAGGCGTGGAGGCGCAGGTGGCCCCACTCGGCCGAGGGGTGCTCGCACACGGTGCATGCCGTCCGGAAGGGCAGGCCGTCGCCCGCCGGTGCTCCCGCTGCCATGGCCTCCAGGAGCTCGGCGCCCACGGCCGCGGCGTCCTTGCCCGAGTCGTGGAAGGCCTTGAGCTCGAAGGTGCCCGGGCAGTCCACGGTGACGAAGGTGAGGTTGCCGGGGGTGATCTGCTTGAGCTTGATGAGCTCCACCGCCGCCCGGGCCTCGCAGGGCCGCAGCACCACCGCCACCCGGCGGCCGGGATCGGTGAAGGTGAGCTGCTGTACCGCGCGTCCCCCCTGCACCGGCATCACCGGAGACCAGGGGTTGGCGCCCGCCAGGAGCTCGGGCCGGGCAAAGAGGCTGAGCATCGTGGTCCCTGCCCCGGTCCGGGCGGGCACGAGCACCTCGTCCACCACCCCTTTTTTGAGGAGGCCCGCGAGGAGCGCCTCCACCGCCTGGAGCGGGGCGCCGTTGGTCTTGAGAAGGCCTTTCTTCATCGGTTCACCCTTGAAGAACGTGACGCGTGACCCGTGACGCGTGACGTAAAACCCAACTACGATCCGTCACCCGTCACCCGTCACCCGTCACCGTTACACATCCCCCGTCACACGTCCCAATGCTGCTTGAACTCGCTGGGGCCCATCTTGCGGATGGCGCCGGTCATCTCGGTGACGGTCTCGGCAAAGAGCCGCCCTTCGCTCGCGCTGATCCACCGCAGCCAGATCCGCTCCTCGGGGATGCCGAGCTGGGAGAGGACGTTCCGGAGGATCGCCACCCGCCGCCGGGCCTTGAAGTTGCCCGACTGGTAGTGGCAGTCCCCGGGGTGGCACCCGCCGATGAGCACCCCGTCGGCCCCGTCCATGAGGGCCTTCAGCGCATAGACGACGTCCATGCCGCCGGAACACATGAGGTGCACCACCCGGATGTTCGACGGGTACTGCTGCCGGGTCGTTCCCGCCAGATCCGCCCCGGTGTACGTGCACCAGTGGCACAGGAACGCCACGATGCGGGGTTCGAAGTTGGTAAGCGCCTTTGCTGCTTCTGCCATGGAACCTTCCCTCTCGTAGGAGCGGGCTTGCCCGCGAACCGCTCCGGTCTTCTCAGGTGTACCTATCGTTCGCGACCAAGGCCGCTCCTACACGCGCGAACCGTTGTCCGTTGGAACGTCATCGGACCCGTCATCCCCAACGGACCACGGACAACGGACCACGGACGCTGGGCGTCAGCCCAGCAATTCATCCAATCCCATCAGCACCTGCTTCGGGGCCGACCCATACTGCTGGGCGGCCTTGTTGGGGCAGGCCATGGTGCAGGCGCCGCAGGCTTCGCACAGGAGCGGGTCCACCACCGCCACCTGCTTGTCCGCCAGGTCGAGGCTCCGGGCGCCGTAGGGGCACACGTCGACGCACACCCCGCACCGGGAGCAGATCTTCTCCACCACGTAGGAGGCCTTCTCCAGGGAGCGGCGCGCCCCCCGGGCCAGCAGCGCCGAGCACCGGGCCGCGGCGGCGCCGGCCTGGACGAGGCTCTCCTCGATGTGCTTGGGGGCGTGGCACAGGCCTGCCATGTACACGCCCTTCCTCGCGAAGTCGGTGATGGCGGCCTTCGGGTTCTTTTCCACGAAGAAGCCGTGGGCGTCCGTCTCGACGCCGTAGAGCGCCCCGAGCCGCCGGTTGCCCTCGGCGTCGGGGGCCATGCCCGCGGAAAGGACCACCCAGTCGGGAGTCTCCGTGACCTCCCGGCCCAGCCCGGGGTCGGTGTAGCGAACCACCACTGCATCGCCCCGGACCTCTACCGCCGGCCTTCGGGCCAGGTCGAAGGGCACGAAGGCGACCCCCTTGTCGCGTGCCTCCCGGTACCGGTGCTCGAAGGCGCCGTAGGTCCGGAGATCCCGGTAGAGCACCATCACCTCGGCCTCGGGGTTGCCCTCGACGAGCTTGAGGGCGTTCTTCACCGCGTGGGTGCAGCAGACCCGGGAGCAGTAGGGCCGAAGCCCCTCCCCTTCCTCCCGGGACTCCACGCACTGGATCATCACGACCTTGCCGCCCGGGAGCGCCCCCTCGGCGAGCTTCTGCTCCAGTTCCTTCTGGGTGAGCACCCGGGGGCTCTCGCCGTAGCCGTAGCTATGGGGTTTGACCTCGCTCGCCCCCGTGGCCAGGGCCACGGCGCCGTGGAGCACCTCCACCGGGCCTTCCTTGGTCTCGACCTGGGTGCGGAAGGCCCCGAGCCGGCCCTGGGCCGAACCCACCCGCGCCCCGGTGTAGACTCGCACATTGGGGTGGGCCCTGGCCCGGGCCTCCAGGGCCTGGAGAAGCTCGCCCGGCGCCCCGCCCTTCACGGTGAAGCGCGCGGTGCGCAGGTTGCCGCCCAGGGTCGCTTCCTTCTCCACCAGGTGCACAGGGTGCCCGAGCTCCGCCAGGCGAAGCGCCGCCCCGAGGCCCGAGGCCCCGCCCCCCACCACCAGCGCGGTGCGCTCCACGGTCTCCCGCACCACCGGCGCGAAGCCTCCGTACCAGGCCTCCTTCACCGCCTGGGCCAGGAGCGCGCGAGCCCCGGCTTCCCCGGAACCCTTGCCCAGGGGGTTCTCCAGGCACGCCTCCCGCAGGTTCGCCACCGTGAGGACGCCCGGGTGCACGCCCATGTGGCGGAACATGTGGGTGTAGAGCTTCTCCACGATCCGGTAGGAGCAGGCGGCGAGCACCACCCGGTTGGGCTCCCTCTCGCCAAAGACCCGCCGGATCTCGTCCATGCCGGCCTTGGAGCAGGCGTGGGACGCGGTGTGGACGAAGGCCACTCCGGGCAGGGCCTTGGCCGCCTGGGCCAGGGCCCCGAAGTCGGCCTTCTGCTCGTTGAACCCCTCGCAGATGCACAGGAACACGCCGACCTTCGGCGCCTCGGCCCGGAAATCCGCGGGGGTTGGCATGTCGGGCTCCCCGGCGTCTGCGGCCGGGGCGAGGTCGATGGCCGCGAGGCCCGCTGCACAGGCACCCTCCGCCGTGCTCTCGGGGATGTCCTTGGGGTCGCGAAACGCGCCGCAGGAGTAAACGCCCGGCACGTTGGTCTCGCAGGGGGCAAACTCGGGCCCGCCGGAGAATCCGCCCTCGGCCAGGTCCACCCCGAAGGCAACGGCGAGCCTTCGGGTCTCGTCGGTCTCGCAGAAGCCCGAGGAGAGCACCACGAGGTCGTGCTTCGCCTCGGCGGCCCTGCCCGCTTCGTCCGCGATCTGGAGCAGGAGCTCCCGGGTCCCGGGCACCTGCCGGATCACCGAGGGGATGGCCCGCACGAATCGGATGCCCATGGCTTCTGCCCGGCGCAGGTAGGCCTCGTAGTCCTTCCCGAAGGTGCGAAGGTCCATGTAGTAGACCGTGACATCGAGATCGGGACAGCGTTCCTTCGCGAAGAAGGCTTGCTTCAGGGCGAACATGCAGCAGACGGACGAGCAGTGCCCCTGGCCGAGTTCGGCGTCGCGGCTGCCCACGCACTGGACAAACGCCAGGCTCTTCGGTGCAGCGCCGCTGGAGGGGCGCACGGGCCGGCCGCTCGAGGGGCTTCCGGTCGAGAGCATGCGCTCGAAGCGCACGGCGGAGAGGACGTCGGGGTAGCGCCCGAAGCCGTACTCCTCCTTGCGGCTCGTGGGGAAGACGTCGGCCCCGGGGGCAAGCACCACCGAGGCGGCCTCGATCTCGTGGTCCACCGGCCGGGCGTCGAGGTCGATGGCGCCCGGGTCGCAGGCCTCCACGCACTTGCCGCACCGGGTACAGGAGTCGGGGTCCACCACGTAGGCCTTGGCGACGGCCTTGGGGTAGTACTTGAAGATCGCCTTTCGCTTTTCGAGCCCGTCCCCGAACTCACGGGTCACCTCCACCGGGCAGACCTCTTCGCAGGCGCCGCAGTCGGTGCACTTGTCCGGGTCCACACAGGACGCCTTCTGGGCCGCCACGACCCGGAAGGCGCCCGCCTGCCCCTCCACCGAGACCACCGAGGTGTAGGGCAGGATCTCCACGTTCTCGTGGAGCTCGCACTGCACGAAGGGGCAGTAGGTCGGCGTGTCGCACGCCATGAAGCACACGCCGCAGGACTGGGTCGGGAACTGATTGTCGAGCAGCGGGAAGAAGCCGCCGATGGCGGGCCGCTTGTCGACCAGCACCACCCGGTGCCCCCGCTCCGCGAGCAGGAGCGATGCCTGCATGCCCGCCAGGCCGCCGCCGACCACCAGGGCTGTGTTCTTGGGATCCGTGTTCACTTGCATCGCTCTTTCTGGCTGCTCCGTGCTCACCGGTAAACCTCGCGCCTGTGCCCCACCCGGATGATCTCGATGGTCAGCAACGAGGACTGCACGCTGTACACGATGCGATAGCCGCCAACCCTCAGCCGATACGTGTGCTCAGCGCTGGCGAGTTTCCGCACGCCCTCCGGAAACGGATCGTCGGCCAGCCGCTCCGCGCGCTCGAGGACGCGACGAAGAACGTCCTTGGGCAGAACCCTGAGCTCCCTCAGCGCCGAACGCTTCCAGCGGACGCTAGAGGAGGCCATCCCGCTTGAGCTGTTCCATCACTTCTTCGTGACTCAGCGTAGGCTCGTCCCTCCGCTCAGCCACGACCGCCAGATCCTCCAGGTCCTCCAAGAGTTCCTGGTAGTCGGCCAGGGGCAGGATCACCCCCACCCGCTCGCCCTTCTCATCCGTCACGTACTGGGGCTGGCGCCGTGCTTCCGCCATGACCTCGCTCACCGAAACAGCTTCGAGGGGTCCACGATGTGCTTCTTCCACCACTTCTCGCGGCCGGGGAGCTGGAGGGCTTCCCCCAGGACCTCGGTGATGTAGAGAATGGGGAAGTTCATCCCGCTCTGGCGCATGTCCAGGTTGATCTGGCACAGGCCGCAGGAGACGACGATGGCGTCGGCGCCGGCCTCCCGGGCCTGGGTCACGAGCCGGGTGCAGAGCGCCTGGGCCCGGTCGCCGTGGCCGAAGGCGAGATCCGCCCCGCAGCAGTCCACCTTGTAGGACCAGTCGAGCGCCGTGGCCCCCACCGCCTCGCAGGCCGCCTCGAGCACCGTGGGGTTCTCGAAGGAACTGCGCCCGGTCACCCGCTGGGGCCGCACGAGCTGGCACCCGTAGTAGGCCACCACCTTGAGGCCCGCAAGCGGCTTCTTCACCCGGCTCCTAAGATGGTCGATCACCCCCGGCCGCTCCAGCCAGTCCACCAGGGAGAGCACCTCCACCCTTCCCTGCCACGCGAAGTCCAAGACCCGGGAGAGCCGGTCCGCGTCCGCGCCCCCATCCTCGAAGGCCGTCTTGGCCTTTTTCACGTTGTTGTAGCAGCCCGCGCAGGGGATGACGAGGTCCTTGCCCGCCGCTTGGGCGATGGCGAGGTTGCGGGCCGGAAGCCCCAGGCCCACGAAGTGGTTCACGTTGTGGGCCGAGGCCCCGCCGCAGCAGTTCCAGTCCTCGATCTCCGTAAGGCCGTAGCCCAGCGCCTCGAACACCCCCACCGTCGAAGCGTTGAACTCCCAGCCCGTGGAGTGGGCGGTGCAGCCCGGGTAATAGCTGAATTCCATGCTCATCCTCTGCACCGCCGGCTCTCAGCCCCGCCGGCGCCGCGCTCCAACGTGCAACGCGCAACGAGCAACGCGCGCCTCACAGCTTCAACCCCGACTCATCGAAGATCCTCGCCACCTGGGCCTTGCCCTTCACCGAGGAGGGCATCAGCGGGATCTTCCCCTTGGCGAAGAGCTTCGCGCCCCCGAGGGCCTCGCCCACGAAACCCTTCTGGAGGAACATCTTGCTCTTCCACATGAACTCCGCGAGCATCGTGGCCTCGTGGACCCGGCCGAAGCGCCTGGCGCTGCCCACGAAGGCCCGGTGAAAGGCGATCACCGCGGGCTCGGGGAGCGGCCGGCCCTCCTCCACCGCGAGGCAGCGCAGGGCGTCCATGATGGGGGAGAGGTAGATGCCGTTGGGGCACCGGGTGCCGCAGGTCTCGCAGGTGACGCACATCCAGATGGCCTTCGAGCCCAGGAGCTCTTCCTTCATGCCCTTCTGGACCATCCGGACCACGCCGTGGTTGGGCCACTCGAACCAGCAGACCGTGGGGCAGCCCCCCGTGCACTTCTTGCACTGGTAGCAGCGGGAGAGGTTCTGCCCGCTCTTCTCTTGGATCTCTTTGGCAAAAGGATGCATGGTGCTCCTTTGAACTCCTGTCGGACGCGTCCGACAAACCCTTGCTACCCGCAGGCGGCCTCGCCCTCGGGCTCGGTGAAGATCTCGATCTCGCCGATCACCTGCACGGGGCTGTCGTTCTTGAGCTGACAGGCCTTGTTGGGGCACACCGCCACGCAAGCGCCGCAGCCCTGGCACAGCGCCTCGTTCACCCGGCTCATGCGCACCCGCTCGTCGAGCTCCCGGGCACCGTAGGGGCAGATGGGCACGCACAGGCCGCAGGCGGAGCAGATGTCGGGGTCGACCCGGGCCACCAGGGGGTCCTGGGCGAGCTCCTCGTTGGCGAAGAGGCTCTGCACCTTGGAGGCCGTGGCCAGGGCCTGGGCCACCGAGTCGGTGATGTCCTTTGGGTACTGGCCGGCGCCCGCCAGGTACACGCCCCGGGTGGAGCTCTCCACGGGCCGCAGCTTGATGTGGCTCTCCTGGAAGAACCCGTTCTGGTCGACGCTGGCCCGAAACAGGCTCGCCACCTCCTCGTACCCCGGAGAGGGCTCCACGGCCATGGCGAGCACCACGAGATCCGCCGTGAGCTCGAGCTTCTCGTTGGTGAGGGTGTCGGCGGTCCACAGGGCCAGCCGGTCGCCCTCGCGCCACACCTTGGAGACGCGCCCCCGGATGTACACCAGACCGCCGTCCTCGATGTTTCGCTGGCAGTACTCCTCGGTCCCCTTGCAGTCGGTGCGGATGTCCATGTAGGAGATCACCGCCCGGCCCCCGGGGTTTCGCTCCTGGAAGAGCCGCGCCTGCTTCGAGGTGTAGAGGCAGCAGATGCGCGAGCAGTAGGGCTTGTGGTTCTCCGGGTCGCGGCTCCCTGAGCACTGGATGAAGACCACGTCCCGCACGGGTCTGCCGTCCGAGGGCCGGCGCACCGGCTCTCCCGAGGCGAAGCTCTGGCGCAGGAGGTCCTCGAAGGCCAGGGAGTCGACGACATCGGGTACCGCGCCGCCCCCGTACTCCGCCATGGCCTCCACCGGGTAGAGGCGGTAGCCCGTGGCCACGACGATGGCGCCCACGGTCTCGCTCACCGGGTCGGCAGGGGGTCCGCCGTTGTCCTTGGCGATCTTCACCTCGAAGTTGCCCACGTAGCCCGTGACTTCGGTCACCCGGCTCGCGGGGTAGAGGCGGATGTTAGGGTGGTTCTGCACCGCGTCCACCCGGGGGGTCAGGATGTCCCGGGCGTCCTCGTGGTAGGGGAAGGTCTTGGAGAGCCGCCGGGCGTTGCCCCCGAGCTCCGCCTCCCGCTCCACCACCACGGTTTCGTACCCGGCATCGGCCAGGTCGAGCGCCGCGCAGAGACCCGCGATGCCGGCGCCCACCACCAGGGCCCGCTTGGTGAGCGGCACCCGGATCGCCTCCAGCGACGCGTTCTTCCGGACCTTTTCCATGGTGGCCCGGATGATGTTGAACGCCTTGCGGGTGGCGGCGCCCTTGTCGCGCTGGTGCACCCAGGAGCACTGCTCCCGCACGTTGGCGATCTCCACCAGGAAGGGATTGAGCCCCACGCTGGCCGCGGCCTTCCGGAAGGTGTTCTCGTGCATCCGGGGCGAGCACGACGCGACGATCAGGCGGTCGATGCCCTTTTCGCGGATGGCGTTCTTGATGCGGTCCTGCCCGGGGTCCGAGCACATGTACATGTAGTTCTCGGCGTGCACCACATCGGAAATCTTGCGCAGATCTTCCACGAGGCGATGCACGTCCACCGTGCCCGCGATGTTCGACCCGCACCAGCAAATGAAGACGCCGATTCGATTCATGGGATACCCGTGAAGCGTGAAGCGTTAAGCGTCAAGCGGAACCGTCTCACGTCTGACGTCTCACGCTTTACGCGGCCTCGCGGCGCAGCCGCGAGAGGAAGACCTGCACCTTGCTCGCCGCGGCCGAGGCGTGGGCCACGGTGTCGGCGATGTCGCGGGGGCCCTGGCAGGTGCCGGCCACCACGATCCCTTCCCGTCCGGTCTCCACCGAGCGCACCTTGTAGTGGGCCTCCTGGAAGAACCCGTTCTCGTCTAGGGGTACGCCCAACACCCGGGCGAGCTCGGCCTGCTCGGGGTTGGGCACCGCCGCCATGGCCAGCACCACCAGGTCGGTGCGCACCTCGACGGGCTGCCCCGAGAGGGTGTCGGTACCCCACACCACCACCTTGTCGCCGTCGCGGAAGATCTTGGAGACCCGGCCCCGCACGTAGACCAGGCCCTCCTCCTCGGTGGACTGCTGGAGGAACTCCTCGTAGCCCTTCCCGGTGCAGCGCAGGTCCATGTAGAACAGCGTCGCCCGGCCGTGGTGCTCCTTGTGCTTGTAGAGGCGGGCGTGCTTGGCCGAGTACATGCAGCAGATGCGGCTGCAGTAGGGCTTGTGGTTCTCCGGGTCGCGGCTCCCCACGCACTGGATGAAGACGATGTCCTCCGGGACCTTGCCGTCCGAGGGCCGCAGCACCCGGCCTGCCGTGGGGCCCGAGGCCGAGCACAGGCGCTCCATGGCGAAGCCGTCGATCACGTCGGGGACCGTGCCGTACCCGTACTCGCCCATGGCCGACATGGGGTAGAGCTCGAAGCCCGTGGCCACCACCACCGCCGCCACGTCTTCCTCGACGACGGTCTCCTCCTGGTCGTACACGATGGCGCCCACGGGGCAGATCTTGGCGCAGACCCCGCACTTGCCATACAGGAGGTAGCGGCAGTGGTCCTCGTCGATGATGGGCTTGTTGGGGACGGCCTGGGGCGAGAGGGTGTAGATGGCCTTCTTGGCCCCGACACCGCGCTCGAAGAAGTTGGTGGGCACCTTGGTGGGGCACTTTTCCTGGCAGGCTCCGCAGCCGGTGCACTTGGTCCAGTCCACGTAGGACTTCTTGCGCCGGATTCGCGCGCGGTACGCCCCGGGCTCCCCATCGAGCCCCACCACCTCGCTATGTGTATAGAGCTGGATGTTGCGGTGCTGGCCCGTCTCCACCGTGCGGGGGGTCAGCGTGCACTGGGCACAGTCGAGCGTGGGGAAGGTCTCGGAGAGCTGGAGCATCCGACCGCCCACGCTGGGAAGCCGCTCCACCATCACCACCTGGTGCCCGGCGTCCCCCAGGTCCACCGCCGCGGTGATCCCGGCGATGCCGCCGCCGATCACCAGGACGCGCTGCTTGTCGTTGCTATCGAACATCAGCTTCTCTCGGTCCCCCGTAGGGCGGGGCTTGCCCCGCCGTCAGATCT
>JBFLZB010000128.1 GCA_040756475.1 Thermodesulfobacteriota bacterium | reverse complement strand
CTCGCCCCGCTGCCGGCAGCCCCGGGCCGCAGTCCGTCGCCCGAGGCGGCGGCACCCGCCCTGGGCCCGGCGGCCCTGGCCGGGGAGCTGCAGCAGGGTGTCTCCGGTCTCGCCACGGCCGTGGAGGCCGTGGGAGAAGTGCAGTACGCGGATTTGGGCTTGGACGACGCGCGCATTGCCGCCCTCAGCGAACGGCTCGCCCAGGTGGCTGGGGCGTTTCCGGGCCGCGAGGGGCCCGGCGCGGTCCGGGCTGCGCTCCGGCGCCACTTGGAGGAGAGCCTGCGGTTCCTGGGCCCGATCGAGGCCGAGGATAACCGACGGCTCGAGCTTGCCGTGGAGGTTCCGGAGGCCCCCGCCGGGGTCCGCGCCGTCGCCCTGGACCTGGGGGAGCTGCTTCCCGCCACCCTGGCTCCCTTCGAAGAGCTGGAGCGGGCCCTGGAGCAGCGCCAGGTGATCCAGGCCAACCACAAGGTCCACCTGGTGGCGGCCCGGGACGAGCTCGGCCGGCCCTTGAATCTCGGGTGTGCCGACTGCCACCGCAACATCGCCCACGACAAGGCCCAGGTGGAGACCAACCGCCCCCCCATGGCGGGCTGCTTCGCCGGCCAGTGCCACCAGAAGGACCGCAACAAGGACAACTGCCGCCGGTGCCACTACCAGCACCTGGCGGAGCCCGGCCAGGAACTGCTCTAGCCCGCAGCGCGGCGGCCGAAACGGGGGCCGGGGCTGTGCCGGCGGCGCTGTGTACAGTTTACGTTAAGTGAGGAGGTTCCCCGATGGATTTCGAGTTCACCGAAGAGCAGCGCATGGTGCAGGAAATGGTGCGGCGGTTCGCCGAGAACGAGATCGCCCCCATCGCCGACGAGGTGGACCGCACGGAGCGTTTCCCCAAGGAAACCCTGAAGAAGATGGCAGAGCTGGGGCTCATGAGCATGCTCGTGCCCGAGGAGGCCGGCGGCACGGGCATGGGGGCCGTGGCCTACGCCCTGGCGCTGACGGAGATCGGGGCAGCCTGCGCGAGCCACGCGGTGACGACCTCGGTCACCAACATGGTGTGCGAGGGCATCTACCGGTTCGGCACCCCCGAGCAGCGCTCCCGCTACATCCCCAAGATCGCTTCGGGGGAGTATGCGGCGGCGGCGTTTGCCCTCACCGAGCCCAACGCCGGCTCCGACGCGGGCAGCCTGCGGGCCACCGCCGACCGGGACGGGGACGGCTACGTCCTCAACGGCACCAAGGTCTTCATCACCTCCGGGACCTACGCCGGCGTCTTCATGGTGGCGGCCAAGACCGACCGGGAGGCCGGCAAGGCGGGCATGAGCGTCTTCCTGGTGGAGGCCGGCACCCCGGGGCTCAAGGTGGGCCGCAAGGAGGAGAAGCTCGGGCAGCGGGGCTCCGACACGGTGGAGATCGTGCTCGAGAACTGCCGCGTGCCCGCCGGGGCCCTTTTGGGCAAAGAGGGCGACGGCTTCAAGATCATGCTCTCGAGCCTCGATGGCGGCCGCGTCGGCATTTCCGCCAACTCCTGTGGGCTGGCCCGGGCGGCGCTCGCCTCCGCGGCCAACTACGCCAAGGATCGCCGCCAGTTCGGCAAGCCCATCGCCGAGTTCCAGGCCATCCAGTGGAAGCTCGCGGAGATGGCGACCCAGCTCGAGGCGGCCCAGCTCCTCACCCTGCGGGCGGCCCGAAAGAAGGAGTCCGGCAAGGGCTACACCCAGGAGGCGAGCATGGCCAAGGTGTACGCCACCGAGATGGTGCAGCGGGTGTGCCGCGAGGCCATCCAGATCCACGGCGGCTACGGGTACGTGCGCGAGTACCCGGTGGAGCGCTACCTGCGCGACGCCATGGCGGTGACCCTCTACGAGGGCACCAGCGAGGTGCAGCGCCTGGTGATCTCGCGCAACGTGCTGGCGGCCTGAGCAAGGGGCCCCGCCGTCCCGGCGCATTCGACCGATCGTTCCGGAAGGAGGAAGACTACCGATGGCAGACCCCAAGCTCGACCCGATCCGCACCGAGACCGGCCGGTGGCAGGCGGCCGTGGACCGGAGCCTCGCCCGCCACCCGGAGCGCAGGGCGCAGTTCGCCAGCCTCTCGGACATCCCCGTCCAGCGGCTCTACACCCCCGACGACGTGGCCCGCCTGGACTACCTGCGGGATCTCGGCTACCCCGGCGAGTACCCCTTCACCCGGGGCGTCCAGTCCACCATGTACCGGGGGCGCCTGTGGACGATGCGCCAGTTCTCCGGGTTCGGCACGGCGGAGGAGACCAACCGGCGCTACAAGTACCTCTTGCAGCAGGGCCAGACCGGGCTCTCCGTGGCGTTCCACTTCCCCACCCTGAACGGCGTCAACTCCGACCACCGCCTCTCCCGGGGCGAGGTGGGCAAGTGCGGTGTGGCCATCGACAGCCTGCGGGACATGGAGGTGCTCTTCGACGGCATCCCGCTCGACAAGGTCACCACCTCCATGACCGTGAACCATCCGGGGCCCGTGCTCCTGGCCATGTACCTCACGGTCGCCCAGAAGCAGGGGGTGAGCTGGGACCGGGTGGGGGGCACGGTGCAAAACGACCCCCTGAAGGAGTTCTTCGCCCAGAAGTCCTACATCTGGCCCCCGAAGGAGAGCGTGCGCCTCCTGGTGGACACCATGGAGTTCTGCGCCAGGCACGTGCCCAAGTGGCACCCCGTCTCCATCTCCGGGTACCACATCCGGGAGGCCGGGAGCACGGCCCAGCAGGAGCTCGCCTTCACCCTGGCCGACGGCATCGCCTACGTGGAGGCGGCCGTGGCCCGGGGCCTCGACGTGGACCATTTCGCGCCCCACCTCTCGTTCTTCTTCGACGCCCACATGGACTTCTTCGAGGAGATCGCCAAGTTCCGGGCGGCCCGGCGCCTGTGGGCGCGCATCATGAAGGAGCGCTTCGGCGCCAAGGACCCCCGCAGCCTCTGGATGCGGTTCCACACCCAGACCGCCGGGGTGAGCCTCACCGCCCAGCAGCCCCTCAACAACATCGTGCGCACCGCCTTCGAGGCGCTCTCCGCGGTGCTCGGCGGCACCCAGAGCCTCCACACCAACTCCTTCGACGAGGCCGAGGCCCTGCCCACGGAGGAGGCGGTGACGGTGGCGCTGCGCACCCAGCAGATCATCGCCCACGAGACCGGCGTGGCCAACACCGTCGACCCCCTGGCGGGCTCCTACTTCGTCGAGGCCCTCACCGACCAGATGGAGAAGGCCGCCCAGGAGTACATCCGCAAGATCGACGAGCTCGGGGGCATGGTGGCGGCGGTGGAAGCCGGCTACCCCCAGAATGAGATCATCCGGGCGTCCATGGACTTCCAGAAGGCCGTGGAGTCGGGGGACAAGGTCATCGTGGGGGTGAACCAGTTCGCGATGGAGGAGGGCAGCACAATCCCGCTCCTCAGGATCGACGACAGCGCGGAGAAGGCCCAGCTGGCCCGTATTGCCGAGACGAAGAAGAACCGCGACAACGCCGCGGTGGAGCAGTGCCTGGGCCGGGTGCGCGATGCCGCCCGGGGGGGCGAGAACCTCATGTACCCCATCGTGGAGGCGGTCAAGGAGTACGCCCTCCTGGGCGAGGTGTGCGGCGCCATCGTCGACGTCTTTGGCGCCTACCAGGACCCGGCGGTGTTTTGACCGCGAGCGGGTCAGCCCTCCGTTTCATGCCATCGCCCGTAGGAGCGGCCTTGGCCGCGAACCCCGGGACGGGTGCCGCGCCGCGGAGCCCAGGACGGGCGAGAGCGGCCGAACCCCACTGTGCAGCGAAGAGGACGAAGCGACCATGAAGAAAGTGCGCGTGTTGATCGCCAAGCCCGGGCTCGACGGGCACGACCGGGGTGCCAAAGTGGTGGCCAAGCACTTGCAGGAGAGCGGGTACGAGGTGGTCTACACGGGGCTGCACCAGAGCCCCGAGCAGATCGTGGCCGCCGCCCTCCAGGAGGCCGTGGACGTCATCGGCATCTCCATCCTCTCCGGGTCCCACAACTTCGTGTTCCCCGCGGTCATGGACCTGCTGCGGGAGAAGGGGCTGGGCGACGTGCTCGTCTTCGGGGGCGGCACCATCCCCGAGGACGACATCCCCGGCCTCCTGGCCGCAGGAGTCAAGGTCCTGTTCCGGCCGGGCACCCCGCTCCAGGAGATCACGTCGTTCCTCCAGGCGAACGTGGGGTAGGCGCCCGGGAAGGGGTTTGGCCATGCGGTACGTGGAAGATGCCCTCAAGGGCAGCCAGCTCGCGGGCGCCCGGCTCATCCGGCTCCTGGAGGAGGGAGATCCGGAGGGAATCGAAGCCCTGAAGGGTCTCTACCCCCACACGGGGCGGGCCTACCTCCTGGGGATCACGGGGCCCCCGGGGGCGGGAAAGTCCACCCTGGTGGACCGGATCATCGGAGAGCTGCGCAGCCGGGGCAAGACCGTAGGGGTGGTGGCCGTGGACCCGTCGAGCCCGTTCTCGGGGGGCGCCATCCTGGGGGACCGGGTGCGGATGCAGCGCCACGCCACCGACGAGGGGGTCTTCGTGCGCTCCATGGCCACCCGCGGGCACCTTGGGGGATTGAGCCGGGCCACCGGCGAGGCGGTGCTCGTGCTCGACGCCATGGGCTACGACGTCGTCCTGGTGGAGACCGTGGGGGTGGGCCAGGATGAGGTGGAGGTGGTCGATCTGGCCCACACCACCGCGGTGGTGAGCCTGCCCGGCCTGGGGGACGACATCCAGGCCATGAAGGCGGGGATCCTGGAGATCGGCGACGTCTTCATCGTGAACAAGGCCGACAAGCCGGGGGCGGACGAGGTGGTCAAGCAGCTCACGGTCATGCTCGAGATGCGCCACACCCCCCCGGGGGACTGGCAGCCCCGGGTGCTGCGCACGGTGGCGGTGAAGAGCGAGGGTATCCCGGAGCTCGTGGACGCCTGCCTCGCCCATCGGGAGCACCTCGTCTCTTCGGGCAAGCTCTCCGACCGCATGGCCCTGCGCGAGGTGCACTTCTTCCGGCAGCTCGTCAAGGAGCTGGCCGCCGAGAAGATTTTCGGCGGGGTGGAGGGCAATCCGGACTACGCCGCGCTCCTGCGGGATCTCGAGGCCCGGCGGGTGGACCCCTACTCCGCCGCCGAGCGCCTCGTCGCCTCCCTGCACTGTCGCTTCTGAACGGCCAACCTTTCGAGGTTCCGCCTCCACCTCACGGGGCGGTGCGAAGCCCCGGCATTTCCCCGCCGTCGTCGGCCCGTTGACACCCGTCCCCCATCCGCTATGGTTCCCCCGCCGGCGGCCCGCGGCCCCCATCGAAACGCGGCCCGGGCGCGGTCTCGGATGCGGGCCGCGCACGGCGCCCGGAAGGACCCTGCCCATGCCGATGGCTCCTCTGCCCTCCCTGACCCTTCGCTCCCCCTCGAGGGGGCCGTGCCGGGCTGCGCTGCTCGGGTGCGCTGCGGTCCTGCTCCTGGCCTCTTCGGCTTCGGGGGCACCCAAGGCGGACCCCTGGCCCCGGTGGGAGGCCCACCAGGCGGGGAGCCGGCTCCGGGTGAACCACGAGCCCTGGGACGCCTTCCTGCGGGAGTACCTGGTGGCCGATCACCCCTCGGGCATTCACCGGGTGCGGTACCCCGAGGTCGGCATGGCCGGCAAGCAGGCGCTGGAGCAGTACCTGGAGGACCTCCAGGGGGTGGGGGTCTCGGAGCTCGACCGCGCCGAGCAGAAGGCCTACTGGATCAACCTCTACAATGCCCTCACCGTGCGGGTGGTGCTCGGCCACTACCCGGTGACGAGCATCCGAAAGATCGATATCTCGCCGGGCTGGTTCTCCTCGGGCCCCTGGCGGGCGAAGCTCCTGACCGTGGAGGGCGAGGAGGTCTCGCTGGACGACATCGAGCACCGGATTCTGCGCCCCCTCTGGCAGGACAACCGGGTGCACTATGCCGTGAACTGCGCGAGCCTGGGGTGCCCCAACCTCCAAACCGAGGCGTTTACGGCGGAGAACACCGAGAGGCTCCTGGAGCAGGCCGCCCGGGAGTACGTAAACCACCCCCGGGGCGCGCGCCTGGAGGAGGGCCGGCTCGTGGTGTCGAGCATCTACGACTGGTTCCAGGCGGACTTCGGCGGCTCGGCCGAGGGCGTGCTGGCCCATCTGCGACGTCACGCCCAGGAGCCGTTGCGGGAAGCCCTGGAGGGCTACTCGGGCAAGCTGCGCTACGAGTACGACTGGGCGCTCAACGAGCCCTGAAGAAGGCGCCGGCGTGGAGCGGATCGACTGCGCGGTGATCGGCGCCGGGGTGGTGGGCCTGGCGGCAGCCGGGGCGCTGGCGCGGGCGGGCCGGGAGGTGCTGATCCTGGAGGAGGCCGGCGCCTTCGGGACGGGCATCTCGTCGCGCAACAGCGAGGTCGTGCACGCCGGCCTCTACTACCCGCCGGGGTGCCTCAAGGCCCGGCTCTGCCGGGAGGGGCGCGACCGGCTCTACGCCTTCTGCGCCGAGCGGGGGGTCGCGCACCGTCGGCTGGGCAAGCTCGTGGTGGCGGCGCAGCCCGACGAGCTTCCCGCCCTGGAGCGGCTGCGGGCCACGGCCGAGGCCAACGGGGTCGAGGACCTCTCCTGGCTCACCGGGGCCGAGGCCCGGGCGCGGGAGCCCTCGCTGCGGTGCGCCGCCGCGCTCTTTTCCCCCTCCACCGGCATCGTCGACAGCCACGGGCTTATGGTGGCCCTCCTGGCCGAGGCCCAGGCCCGGGGGGCGACGCTGGCCCTGCGGAGCACCGTGCGGGGAGGCAGGGTGAGCCCGGGGGAGCTCGTCCTGAGGGTCGACGGAGCCGAGCCCATGGAGCTCTCGTGCCGCTCGGTGGTCAACAGCGCCGGCCTGGGGGCGCCCGGGCTCGCCCGGGCGCTGGAGGGGATGCCTGCCGCCGCCGTGCCCCCGGCCTACCTGTGCAAGGGCAGCTACTTCACCCTGGGGCGCCGCGCCCCCTTTCGCCACCTCGTCTACCCCGCCCCCGAGCAGGCGGGGCTCGGCATCCACCTCACCCTCGACCTCGCGGGGCAGCCCCGCTTCGGGCCCGACGTGGAGTGGGTGGACCGGGAGGACTACCGGGTGGACCCCGCCCGAGCCCCGGCGTTTGCGGCGGCGGTGGCCCGCTACTGGCCCGACGTCCCCT
Organism: Thermodesulfobacteriota bacterium; assembly: GCA_040756475.1. Taxonomy (NCBI): domain Bacteria; kingdom Pseudomonadati; phylum Thermodesulfobacteriota; species Thermodesulfobacteriota bacterium. Next base: position 6,049 of record JBFLZB010000128.1, on the reverse strand, counting down.
CCGGGTCCCTCCAGCCGGGCTACGCCGGCATCCGGCCCAAGATCGCCGGACCGGGGGAGCCCCCCGCCGACTTCCTCGTCCAGGGCTCCCGGGCACACGGCATCCCCGGCCTCGTGAACCTCTTCGGCATCGAGTCCCCCGGCCTCACCGCCTGCCTGGCCCTGGCGGACGAGGTGGTGGCGCGGCTGGCGCAGACCCGGTAGGAGCGGGTTCCTCCCGGGGCGCCTCCGGACGGTAGCGCAGCAGCAGGCTCAGGAGCAGGCCCAGCACCGGCAGCACCCCGATCGCGTGAAGCGCCGCCGGCACCCCGAATCGGTCGGCCACGGCCCCGAGCAGGGTCACCCCGATCCCTCCCGTACCGATGGCAAACCCCACCATCAGCCCCGACGCCACGCCCCGGTTGCGGGGCAGCAGTTGGTGGGCCATGACCACCGTCACCGTAAAGGTCGAGATCAGCACCGCCCCGAAGACCCCGAGGAGCAGCGCCTGGGCAGTGCCCCGCAGCGCCGGTACGAGGGGAAAGAGGGCCGATGCCGCCGCCAGGGACCCGATCAGGTAGCGCCGGTGTCCCCACCGGTCCGCCAGGGGCGCGCCCCCCAGGGTGCCCAGCACCCCTCCCAGGAGGAAGATCGAGACGAGCTTGCCCGCCTGCACGGGGTCCTGACCCAGCACGTCGATGGTGTAGAAGGGGATGAAGGTCATGAGCCCCGCCTGGGTCCAGGACCGCATCACGACCGTCCCCACCAGGAGCCCCAGGGCGCGCATCGTTCCCGGCGGGAGCGGTTGCGCCGCCCCCCCGCCCGGTCCCCGCCGCTCCTGGGTCACCGTGAGCCGGCGCCGGAACACGGTGATCAGGGCCACGAAGAGCAGCGAGGGGACGATCATCACCGGCAGGGAGGTGAGCCCCAGGCCCGTCACCACCCAAAGGCACAGGGCGGGCCCGATGGCGAACCCCAGGTTCCCCCCCACCGAGAACAGCGACATCCCGGCAGCGGCCCGGGTGCCCGTGAAGAAGGAGGCGGTCTTGTACCCTTCGGGGTGGTACGAGGCCACCCCGAATCCGCTCACCGCGACCAGGAGAAGCACCAGGAGGTAACTCGACGGAAGGGCAAGGAGGGAAAATCCTGCCCCCGCAAACAGGCACCCGAGCGGCAGGAGAATCGGCTTCTCCCGGCGGTCCGAGACCATCCCGAAGACAGGCTGGACCACGGACGAAGTCAGATTCGAAGCCAGCAGGATGGCGCCCGCCGCCGCGTAAGAGAGGTCGAGCTTGTCCCGGAGCAGGGGCAACAGCCCCGGGAGCGCTCCCTGGTAGATGTCGGTCACCATGTGGCCGGCGGAGAGGAGCAGGAGGGCTTTGAGGTCGAACGGCCGGTTCGAGTTCACCGAAGCACCTGGGTTGGAGGGGGGAGGCGCAGGCCCGCTACGATCTCCCGATTCTCGCCCCGCGTCAACGGGGGGAAGTGCCGCAATCGCGCACCGGCGTGGCATCGCCGGGCGCCGCTGCCCTGCCCGCCGCCCGCGGGAAAGAACGCTTTCGGCCGGCACGGGCCAAGCCGGCACCGGTCGGGGCGGCCCTTGCCGCGCCGCCGCGAGGGTGGTAGACAGGGGCTCCTGCCGGCCGCCGGTGCCGAGCCGGCCCCGAGGTGCGGCGCCTACCCCGAAGGGAGAAAGGGAAGCCCATGGACTGGAAGTCGTTGCGGGACATACCCCCCTGGGACTGGCCGGAAGGCACCGGCGGCCAACTCCTCCGGGTTCTCCAGGACGCCGCGGCCGGGGAGGAAGACCGCCTCCTGGCAGCAGAGCTCGCCGGCGACTTCACGGTCATCGACGACGGGATTGCCGCGGCGCTCCTGGCGCTGCTGCGCCGGCCCTCCGAATCGGCGGCGCTGCGGGGCCAGGCGGCCATTTCCCTGGGCCCCGCGCTGGAGTATGCCGAGACCGAGGGGTTCGAGGACCCGGAAGAGGTGCCCATCTCGGAGCGCACGTTCCGCGTCGCCCAGGAGACCCTTCTGGGCCTGTACCGGGACGCCGGAGTTCCCAAGGAGGTCCGGCGGAGGGTCCTGGAGGCCTCGGTGCGGGCCCCCCGGGAATGGCACGCCGACGCGGTGCGCGCCGCCTACATGAGCGGCGATCCGGAGTGGGAGCTGACCGCGGTCTTCTGCATGCGGTTCGTGCCGGGCTTCGACCGGCAAATCCTAGAGGCCCTCCGGAGCGACGACTCCCTCATCCGCTGTGAGGCCGTCCACGCCTCGGGCACCTGGGGCGTCGAAGCGGCGTGGCCCCACCTGGTCCGCGTCCTTCGGGAGGGCACCCCGGACAAGGCGCTCCTCCTGGCTGCCGTGGAGGCGGTCGTCGGGGTCCGCCCGGAGGAGGCCGAGCAACTCCTGGCGCCCCTGTTCGACTCCCCCGACGAGGACGTTGCGGAGGCGGCCCACGAGGCCGTGGCCATGGCCGAGGCGCTCCTGGGGAGCGGGGGCGAAGAGCTGGAGGACGAAGACGACGAGGACGAGGACGACGACGAGGGCGGGGGCGGGGGCTTCCTGCACTAGAAATCTATGGGGACCGGGAATCTTCGACCAGGCGTCCCGTCTCCGGGCATACCCTCGGGGTGGGCCCGAGGGGCTTGGGCACCCCGTCCCGGTCGAAATCGATATCGATATCGAAATCGACCCCGATACCGATTTAGGTCTCGATCAGGAGACAGCTTGAAGGGCTGTTGCGACGCCACGCTCCGAGGCGAAGCCCCGCTGACATCCCCGAAGGATTGGCACCCCTGAACGATGCGCCCCTTGCTCGCGCTTCGCGGTGCGGCCACGGGGCCCCTGATCGCCGTACCTATGCCTGCCGCCGTCCGGAACCCCCGAACCAAATTCCTGCCGCACAGTGGAAGCCGTGGGCGTCGTCCGGGTAGGCCCCGCACATGGCGGGCTTCGTCTCGTGGATCGAACACAGGCTGGCGCCCGCGCCGGTTCGGGCGAGAAACGGGCAGTGGTCCAAGGCGCGCCCGGTCTCCGGGTCGATCCATAGGGCGCCCCCCTCACCCACCCGCGCCAGCAGATCCCGCCGGCCCTCGGCCCGCCAGCGCGCCAGGTCGGCCTCCTCCGCGGCAAGGGTATCGCCGAACTCCTCGCAGCACATCCCGCACGCCCGGCACCACGCAGGTGCCCCGCCAGCCCCCCGGGATCGGCGCCTCATCGTTCCCCGGCCCTCCCCGGCAAGGGGGCGTCACCCAGCGCCCGGAGGCACGGAGAGCCTGACCTCATCAACGTCCTCCCCTCCCCCTGCCCGCCCCACGCCGTCGCCGTCCGAGCCCCCATTATGCGTTTCATCCCCCCCTACTTCCAGACCATCCACCCGTCACCCGTTACCTCCAACTTCCCCTTGCACCCTCACCCTCCCCCGCGCTATACGAAAACAACTCGCTCCACGGGGGTGGCGCCATGAGGGGACCGGGCAGCCAGGTCGCACCCGACCGAAGCCAAGAGGCCGCAGCCGCAGGCAGACGCCCGCGGAGGCGGCCTCTTGTCGTCACGGCCCGTAGGAGCGGGCTTGCCCGCGAACCCTCGTCCCAGACGTACACGGAAACTTGCGGCCTCCCGGCCCCGGCTTTGCGCCCGAACCGGAAGCACCAACCTGCTGCGCCGAGAGGGCGTCGAGGGCCGCCCGGTCGCGGTTCCACACGAAGTGCCGGGCCCACTTCTCGTGCCACTGAGCGGCGTTCGGGGTCATCCGCTGTCGCCCGAGAACCGAGCGGTACCGTGCCCAAAGCTCCTCCAGTGGCGTCGTGGCGGCCGCGGTGGTGGCCATGGTTCTCCCCCTTTCCACGGGTTCCGATGCATGCGCATGTCGTGCGTAAGTCTGCCGCGGCATCCCGATTCGTCAAGGGGGAAAGTGCGAGCTCGTCTGCGATAATGGTTATCGCAGACATCTGTGATAAATGACTTACCCCGCGAGCGGCAATTGTCGATCCATTACCGCGCTACCCCGCACGCTAGGTAATACCTGTTGGCCTAAATAGGAAAAGACATGAATGTCTCGCGCCTCGAAAAGCTCACGAGCCGCCATGGCGAATACCTGCTCGACACCAAAGAGAATGCCATGGTGTATCACGTGCGAAGACCTCATCTTCTGATACAAGCGTGCGGCTACCTGAAGCATATGCATGGAAAGGAACACCTGACCTCAGTCTATTACAGGGGGCAATGCGCTCTGCATGGGCTTAGCCTGACGCCAAGCCTGTACCGAGGGATCGGTTCTCAAGCGACGTGCGCAAAGCGCAACAGGGCGATGAACCGCTACATCGAAGCATGCCGGCAGCAAGGCAAGATTCTGAGGCAAGTACCCGAGTACGCTTGGGAGCCACTTCTTCAACATTACGGCATCAGGTCACGGTGGATCGACGTCGTCGACAATGTCTGGGTTGCCCTGTGGTTTGCCTGTCACACTGTCCACGCCACGGGCCCAAGGGGTAAGTACCTCCACTTCGAACGGCGGCCCACTCAAGAAGACGGGGACGATGCATACGCCTATATTCTGCTGCTGGAGGTCGGCAACGATCCCGTCGAGCACTGCCCGGGTTTCGCTGAGGGCAAGGAGACCCAATCTATCGACCTTAGGGTTGCCTGCCCGTCAACATTTCTTAGACCCCACGCCCAGCACGGCCTGCTTGTCAGAAAGAAGTCATCCGCCGCGACCCTTGTGATGGAGTACTCAGGTGTGATCGCTGGCATCGTTAGAGTCAGCCTTAAGGATGCCTACAACTGGCTGGGGGACGGAGTGCTGCTCACGACGCACGTGCTCTTTCCTCCACCGGTCTACGACTTCGGCTACAGGGATCTCTTAAACTTTTCTCCGGAACCAGATCAGGCACTCGGCGCCGTACACCATATCGGAGCTTAGGCCAATAAAGGGCTGGGACGGCCCTCGCAAGCGCCCGCCGCACAGCCTGCGCACTGGATCGAATACAAATGTGCAGGTGAAACCAGGGAGTGGAAATGGATCAGACCGAAGCCGAGCTTGTAATAGAGTGGTTCATAGATCTCGAAAGTCGGCTGCGCGGCTATCTTCGCACGGTCCCGATAAACTGGAACCACAACGCTACCCTGCCACTCCTGGCGGGCATCGTCCTGGAAGCTGGAGGACTCGTCGATTCTATATTCCGAATGGAGTTCAATCCTTCAGACTGCCGAAGTAAACGCAAGAATCTCAACATAACGCATTTCGCAACCCAATATGAACGGCGCTATTCTCTGTCTAGGAAGAGCAGCATTATCTACCAGTACCCTCCGGTATTGCTCGCCCCATTCTATACTTGGACCATTCAGAAGCAGAATGGCGCAATAGATCTCGACTGGTGGGATGCATACAACAAACTAAAGCATGAGCGAATCGAGCAGTATGCGCAGTGCACCCTGGCGAATGCTGTTAAGTCTTTGTGCGCCCTCCATCAAATGCTAGCGGTCCTCCCTTGCTTCTTTCGTTCCCTTATAGCCCATGACATGGTGGCCTTGCGAGGGTACGCGATTCCATACGCGATTGACTCGGTTGAGCAGGGGGCGGTCGACATGCCGTTCCTTGTGGAGAGCGATCTCTTCGCCACTCCATTCGGGGAGCAGTGCTTCCCCGCTGACCTAAACCAGGTATCCGGAGCGATCTATGGCGGAAGTAGAAGACTTGAGCAGTTCCTTGGGCGATGAATTCCAAGCTGGCACAAACTAGAAATGGCCAACAAGGCCCTGCAAGCGGATTGCCTACAGCGCTGGCGCGCTTCCGGCAACTGTTGAGGGCGGGCGTTAGGCGAGAAGAGCCAGGATAGGACCATGGATCACGAGAGCCTTGGGCGAGAATTGAAAGCCTTAGGGCTTATCCCCAAATAGGGAGAGCTTTTCGCCAGACAATGAAGGAGCAGGCAAGGTGCATCAAGGCCAAGTAGCTGAGGTCTGTCTTCTCAAATCGGACCAGGATCTTGCGGAACCGGTTCATCCAGGAATGGCTGGCTTCCACCACCCAACGGCGAGCACAGCGGCTCGGGGTCGCGGCTTTGTCC
>JBFLZB010000127.1 GCA_040756475.1 Thermodesulfobacteriota bacterium | reverse complement strand
GGGGGCGCGCCGGCCCCCGGCCGCGGCCCCGCCCCCCCCCGGCCGCCCCGGCCCCGCCGCCGCGGCCCTGGAGCGAGCCCTTCGCATCGAGCCGGCGAACCCGGATCTCTGGGCGCGGCTCGCCGAGGTCCGGCTGGCCCAGGGCGAGCCGCGTCAGGCAGAGTCCTTCGCGCTCAAGGCCTTGGGCCTGTCGGCGCCCGGGGAGCACCTCTTCGCGGCGCGCTGCCAGCAACTGGTCGCGAAGGCCCGCCGAGCCCAGGGCGACGAGGCCGGCGCGCGGGCCGCCGAAGCTCGAGCCCGGGAGCTCGAGGCCCGCTGATCCGCCGGCCGGGAGACGTGGATCGGGCCTCCGGCCGCGCCGGGTTGTCGACATACGGCGTTTGAGAATCTCCCGGAGCCGTTTTGTTCCCCTTCGCCCCGCCTTGACTCCGATCGGCCGCGCCCGGTAGCCTTGGCCGCGCCCGAACCGGGGTCTTGAAGCGCCACGCGACGCCGCGCGCCCGGCCCGAACGGGCGCCCGGGGTCGGCGGGAGGGCAGGCCACACATGCGTTTCCTCAAGGATCTGAAGCTTCGCTGGAAGCTCCTGGCCATGGTGCTTCCCCTGGTGGTGGTGCCGGTGCTGCTCGTGGGCGTCGTCGTGGGGGCCATTGCCACCCGCCAGGCATACCGCGGCATCACCCAGACGAGCGCCGCCGACCTGGAGCACATGGCCCAGTTCAGCGTCGACCTCCTCCACGCCCACCACCAGCAGTTCCAGGTGTACAAACAGGACAAGAAGGCGATGGTGGAGAGCGATCTCGCCACCCTGGTGAACTTCGCCTACAACCTCATCGGGGCCGAGCACGAGCACTACCGGGCCGGCTCCGTGGGGCTGCCCGCGGCCCAGCGGGAAGCCCGCAGGGCCCTGCGGGCGGTGAACGTGGGGGAGACCGGCTACCTCTATGCCATGACCACCGGGGGAACGCTCACGATCCACCCGGCCCGGGAAGGCGACACCATCTACGACGAGCAGGACGAAGACGGGCGCTACTTCATCCGGGAGATGTGCGAAAGGGCGCCCGCGGCGGCCCCCGGCGAGGTGCTCACCATCGTCTATCCCTGGCGCAACGAGGTTCTGGGCGACGTCCACCCCCGGCGCAAGGTCGTGGCGTACCGCTACTTTCCCGAGTGGGACTGGATCCTCGCCGCCGGGAGCTACCTGGACGAGACCTATGAGGACGCCGCCTTCGAGCGCCGAGCCTTCCAGGACCTCAAGAACCGGATCGTCGAGAAGAGGGTGGGGGAAACCGGCTACATCTACGCCATGACCCGCGACGGGGTGTTGACCATCCACCCCTCGCGAGAGGGCCAGCGCATCTACGACGAGCGCGACGACGAAGGCCGGGCGTTCATCCGGGAGATGTGCGAGCAGGGGAGCGGGTGGGTGCGGTACCCCTGGAGGAATCCCGGGGATCCCGTGGCGCGCACGAAGATCGTGCGGTACGAGCACTTCGAGCCCTGGGACTGGATCGTGGCCGTCGGATCCTACGAAGACGAGTTCTACCGGGAGGCCAACGTGATCCGCGGCCGCATCCGGTGGACCGTGGGGCTCCTCTCCTTGGTGGTGGGCCTGGTGGCGGTGGTCTTCGTCTTCTGGGCCGCCAAGGTCTACACCGATCCCATCCAGCGCGTGATCCAGGCCGTGCGCCGGGTCAAGCGAGGCAAGCTCGACGAGAAGATCCCCGTGGACTCGGCCGACGAGCTCGGCGAGCTGGCGACCACCTTCAATCGCCTCACCGAGATCCTCAAGCGCAACCGGGAGATGGAGGACACCCTCGCCCAGCAGGGGAAGATGGCCTCCCTGGGGGTGCTGGCCTCGGGCGTGGCCCACGAGATCAACAACCCCCTCGGGGTCATCCTGGGCTACTCGGGGTACATCGAGAAGAAGCTCGACCCCGAGGACCCGAACCTCAAATACATCCAGGAGATCCGGCGCGAGAGCAACCGCTGCAAGAAGATCGTCCAGGATCTCCTGGGCTATGCCCGCGTGCCCCGGCCCGCGCTGCTGGATACCGACCTGAACGAGCTCCTGGGCCAGATTGCCGACTTTGCCGCCAACCACACCGACATGCAGGGCGTCACGGTGGTCAAGGAGCTCGATCCGTCCCTGCCCCACGTGCCCCTGGACCCCGATCAGGTGCGCCAGGTGGCGATCAATCTCATCCTCAACGCCGGAGCAGCCATGCCGAGCGGAGGGCGGCTCGTGCTGCGCACGGCCCAAACAGAGCCGGGCTTCGTGGAAGTGGTCTTCCAGGACACGGGCTCCGGCATTCCCCCCGAGCACCTGGAGAAGGTCTTCGAGCCGTTCTTTACCACCAAGGGGCGGGGCACGGGGCTGGGCCTGGCCATCAGCAAGCAGATTGTCGAGCAGCACCACGGAACGATCCGGGTGGAGAGTGCCGTGGGCCAGGGGACCACGGTCACCCTGAGCTTCCCCGTCTCCCCCGAGGCCTTTTGAGATGGGGGACGCCAAGCGCATCCTCGTCATCGACGACGAGGAAGCCCTGTGCCGGATGGTGGACGCCATCTTGAGCGACAGCGGCTACGAGGTCACCACCCGCACCCGCTCCACCGAGGCGGTGGAGGCGTTCGAGGCCGGCCGGTTCGACCTCCTCATCACCGACGTGAAGATGCCCGGCATGGACGGACTCGAGGTGCTCCAGCGGGTCAAGGCCGCCGATCCCTCGCTGCCCGTCATCGTCGTCACGGCCCATGCCACCGTGGAGATGTCCATCGCCGCCCTGCGCAAGGGGGCCTACGACATGCTCACCAAGCCCTTCGAGCCCGAAGAGCTCCTCTACCGGATCCGCAACGCGCTTCGCCAGAGCGAGCTCCTCGAGGAGAACCGCGGCCTCAAGGAAGAGCTGGCGGAGAAGTCGCGCTTCGGAAGCATCGTGGGCGACTCGCCTCGGCTCCTCGCGGTGCTGGAGACGGCGCGCAAGGTGGCGGCGCGCGACATACCGGTGCTGATTACCGGGGAGTCGGGCACGGGAAAGGAGCTGGTCGCCCAGGCGATCCACGCCCACTCTCCCCGGCGCACCGGCAAGTTCGTGGCCATCAACTGCGGCGCCCTGCCCCACACCCTCCTCGAGAGCGAGCTCTTCGGCAGCCGCAAGGGGGCGTACACCGGTGCCGACCGGGACCGGAAAGGGCTGCTGGAGACCGCGGACGGGGGGACCCTGTTCCTCGACGAGGTGGGCACCCTTCCCGCCGATGTGCAGAAGACCCTCCTGCGCTTCCTGCAAGAGCAGGAGTTCTACCGGGTGGGCGATACCCGGCCCACCCGGGTCAACGTGCGGGTGCTCTCGGCCACCAACGCGGATCTGGAGGCGGACGTGCGGGAGGGGAGGTTCCGGGAGGACCTCTTCTACCGCCTCAACGTGGTGAACCTGCACCTTCCCCCCCTGCGGGAACGCCCGGGCGACATTCCCCTGCTGATCGCCCACCTCCTCCGGGAGCTCAACGCCCGCTTCGATACCCGGGTCAAGGGTTTCACCCCCGACGCCATGGAGGCGGCCTCCCGCCACCCCTGGCCCGGCAACGTGCGGCAGCTGCGAAACGTCGTGGAGGCGTGCCTGGCGGTGAGCAGCGGGGAGTACGTGGATCTCCGTGTCCTGGCCCAGTTCACCGGCCGCGATCTGGCGGCCGGTGCGCCCGAAGAAGGGGCGGCGGGTGTCGAGGCCGCGGATTACGCCGCGGCTCTCGCCCGCTTCGAGGTGGCGTACCTGCGGCGGCTTCTGCGCGCCACCGGAGGAAGCGTGGAGGAAGCCGCGCGGCTCGCGGACATGAACATGGCGACCATCTACCGCAAGATCAAGAAGTACGGGCTGCGCAAGGAAGAGTGCGCCTGATCCCGCACCTGCCAGCGGTGCGCCGCCTCCCTTCGGGGGTCCTGGCGCCCCCCATTCCCACCCCGTTCGCGAAACTGCGAAACCTGCGAGCCGGCCGTCGCATTTCTGCAAAACCAGGTTCCCGAACTTCGTCGATTCCCTGAAACGCCTGTCGTAGCGATGGTTTGCGACGATAAGACGTCTCGAGGTGTCTCCCGGGGGCCTCGTTTGCGGCGTGCTCGTGCAAACCGGTATTTGCAATGCCGCGACAAACGGAGGAGCGTCGTCCCGCGAATCGGGGGAAAGGATCTCGTAAGTAGCTGGAAATACTATGAAAACTAAATGCAAAACGAAGTTTGCCAAAACGTGGCATCGGTGTTGCTAGGGAGAGGGCGAGCCGAAGGTACCGTCTGCCGCGGGGCGGGCGCAGACACGAAGCCGCGAGGCGTGACCATGGGAACGGGAGATCTCTGCCGGTTCTACGGCGCGAGGGAGTCCGGCTGTGGGGTGGGGGAGGACTACATCTCCACCTCCGACGTGGAAACCATCGTGCGCTACTGCACGGCCCGGTACGCGGACTGCTCCCGGTTCCAGGAGCTCGCGTCGAGAGTCGGTTCGCCGTTTCGCGTCTCTCCGGCGGGTGCCTCGTTGGGGAGGCCATGGCAACCGGCGCTTTGCGAAGCCGCTCCGCGGGGGAACGCCCCCCCCGCCCCAAGTTGCCGCATCACCGACCACAGAGGAGGAATCGACATGGCAGTGCCGACGAAGAACCGAGGCTGGAGCGTCGCCCTGGCGGGAACCGGCATCAACCTGGCCCTGGGAATCCTGTACACCTGGAGCATCTTCAAGGGGGCGATCGCCGCTTCCATCAGCGAAGGCGGTGCCTTTCGCTGGGATCTCGCCTCCCTCAACGACCCCTACGCGATGTGCTGCCTGGTCTTCTCGTTCGCGATGATCGTGGCCGGCAGGGTGCAGGACCGCTTTGGTCCCCGGCTCACCGCCCTGGTGGGGGGGCTCCTGGTGGGGGCCGGCTTCCTGTGGATCTCCCAGACCACGAGCTACCTGGCCTGGGTCCTGGGCTTCGGCGTGCTGGCGGGCCTGGGCATCGGGTTCGGCTACTCCGCAGCCACCCCTCCCGCCCTCAAGTGGTTCCCCCCGGCTCGCACGGGCCTCATCGCGGGCATCGTGGTGTCGGGGTTCGGTCTCGCGTCGGTGTACATCGCGCCGCTGGCCACCCTCCTGGTGGGCGCCTTCGGGGTCCAGACCTCCATGCTGATCTTCGGCGCCTCCTTCACGGTGGTCGTGGGCGGCCTGTCCCTGCTCCTGGTAAATCCGCCCCAGGGCTACCTCTTCGGTGAGGTCGCGAAGAAGAAGGACGCCGCCGTCAAGGCCGCCCCTTCCATCAAGGTGCGCGGCGACTACCGGCCCTCGGAGATGGTGAAGACCATCAACTTCTACATCCTGTGGGCGTGCTTCTTCATCGGCTCGGGCGCCGGCCTCATGGTGATCGGCAGCGTCGCCGGCATGGCCCAGCGGAGCCTCGGAACCCTGGCCTTCGTCGCCGTCGCGACCATGGCCATCGGCAACGCGGCCGGACGGATCGTTGCCGGGGTCGTGTCGGACCGCATCGGCCGCAGCCGCACCCTCCTCATCATGATGGCCGCCCAGGCCGCGCTCATGTTCGCCGCGATCCCCGCCATGCGCACCGGAAGTGCCGTCTACCTGGTGCTCCTGGCCACCTTCATCGGGTTCAACTACGGCACGAACCTGAGCCTGTTCCCCTCCTTCGCCAAGGACTTCTGGGGCCTGAAGAACTTCGGCGCCAACTACGGCGTGCTCTTTAGCGCCTGGGGCGTGAGCGGCTTCGTCATGGGCCGCATCTCCCAGATGCTGGCCGCGAAGACCGGCAGCTACGAGACCTCGTTTGTGCTGGCCGGGGTGCTCCTGCTGGCCGGCGCCGGCCTCGTGCTGACCCTGCGCGAGGGCAAGGCCTACCAGGAAGCCGAAGCCCTGGCCGAAGAGGCTGCCCAGACCGCCGAAGTCCTTGCCGGAGAGGCCCGGCCCGGCGTCGCCACCGCCGCCAACTGAGTTGCCCATGACCTTCGATCACCCCGAGGGATGAAACGGTAGGGCGGGCGGTTCCCGCGTAGCGGGGTTCGCCCGCCGGTTTGGCGGGGCAAGCCCCGCCCTACGGCTCTCCCGGAGCTGTCAAGGGTCAGCCGAATTTCTTTATAGTCCATTCCTCGGGCCTGCCCCGAGTGGAGGAGAGAGGGCCCCGCCGCGGCGGGGCCCTCGTGTTTCGAACGTGCTGCTCGGGAGGGGCGAGGCGGTCCCTCAGTCCATCAGCGCCGACCAGGTGGTGTTGACCTGGGCAATCGGCGGGGGAACGAGGTCGAGGTTGTTGAAGACTTCCAGCAGTATGTTTTCGCCCCCCGTCGCCGTGAGGAGGAGGGAGGAGTTGTCCGTGTCCACCTCCCCGGGGCTTCCCACGACGGTGCAGGCGGACAACTCCCCGAAGCTGGGAGGCGTGTTGGGGCGGCCGTCGAAGCTCAGGTAGGTGAGCGTGCCCGACGTGGGCACGGGCTCGGGCCCGAAACCCGGCTGGAAGGACAGGGGCACGTCCGGCCCCCAGTAGCTGCCGAGCTGCAGGATCTGGCCCCCCACGTTGCCGATGCCCCGGGGAGCCAGGGTGTAGGCCTCCGGACTCTCCCGTGAGAAGGTCTGCACGACGTCGAAGCACCCGAACTGCCCCAGCACTTCGCCGTTCAGGCTGAAGCGGACGACGTCGCTGCGGTTGGGTGCGCCGAAGGTGGCGGTGAAAGTGGCGCCGTCGGCGGTCGCGAGCGCCAGCCGGAAGCTCCCGGAGAATCCCTCCGTCGCGGGGGCACCGTCGAGGGTCCCTTCGCTCGTGATGTCCAGGGTCACGAGGGCAATGACGGCGGTGGGCAGTTCCACGGAGGTGAAACTGAAGGAGGCCGTCCCGCTGGTCAGAGTCCCCTCGTCGTCCATGTCGCAGTCGGTGAAGGCGAGGGTCGCGGCGTCCCCGGAAGAGAGGGCCGCGTCGTTGTCGCGGTCGTCCCAGGTGAGCTCCGCCGTCCCCGTGACGCACAGCCCCAGGTCCCCGATGGGAACCACGAGCGCCGCCTGTCGCGCCGGAGGCGGGCCCTCGATGATGGATCCCAGGACCATCATCGTCACCTCGGTGACGCCCGGGAAGATCTCCGTCATGGCAGCGCCGACTCCGGCGGCTTCGCTCATGTCGGCCTGGGTGAACCGAAATCCCTGGACCTCACCGTCCCCTCCTCCTCCTCCCCCCCCTCCGCACCCTGCCGACGCCAGCGCCAGCGCCAGGATCGAGCCAACCACAGCCACCACCTTCTTCGTGCACATTGCAGCCTCCTTTCCCCGGCCCGCTCGCAGGGTTTTCCCGCCACGTGGGACAGGCGGCCCAGAAGCGTTTGCGGCCGCAGATGGGTTTCATCATAGTCCTGGGGGGCCGAGCGAAAAGTAGCCGCTCGGATAATTCCGCTATCTGAGTGGAGAAAGGTTTGCCGAGAGGCAGGACAGGGGTCAGGCGTCCGCCACGAACTCCTCGCCGGGGCCGCCCCGGGCGGCGTCGCGGCCGGCCGCAAAGCCGGTCTCGAGGGCTTTCCGGTTGGCTTCCTCGGTGCCCTTGGGCACCCGGGAGAGGACGGCGGCCTCCAGGGCCGGGAGGCCCACGATGCCGGTGGCTCCGGCCACCACGCCCAGCGCCGCGATGTTGGCGAAGAGGTCGCGGCCCAGGACCTCGCGCACGAGGCGGGTGATGGGGACGGCGAGGGCCGCGGAGGTGGGGGGATTGGGGACCAGGTCGGCGTCGACGATGAGCGTCCCCTCGGCCTTGAGGTCGTGGAAGTACCGGTCGCAGGCCTCCTGGGTCATGGCGAGCAGCACGTCGAGGCGCTGGGCCTTGGGGTAGTGGATGGGCCCGTCCGAGATCACCACCTCGGCCTTGCTTGCCCCGCCCCGGGCCTCGGGCCCGTAGGACTGGGTCTGGGCCACGTGCTTGCCCTCGTGCAGGCCGGCTGCTTCGGCCAGGATCACCCCGGCGGTGATGAGGCCCTGGCCCCCGGATCCCGCCAGTCGGATGTCGGTCCGCATGGGCTCTCCTCCCTCACCTCGGCTCGTCGCCGGCCTTGTCGGTGCGGTCCACCTCGGCCCGCTCGGGTTGCTTGGGCCGGGCGGCCTCCCGGAGCCTTGCGTACTGCTCCCCGTACTCCGGCGCCTGGCGTTCGACCAGCACACCGGTGACGATCTTTCCGGCGAGCTCTTCGGCGGACAGGGTGGCTGCCTTCGCCACGGGCACGGCGAGCTCCTTCTGGGCGCGCACCATCTCCACCGGGCCGCCGAGGCGGTTGCGGCGGCCGTAGCAGGTGGGGCACCCGGCGATGACCTCCACTACCGCGAAGCCCTTGTGGGCGAAGGCCTTCTGGAGCAGGCTCTCGATCTCGCGCACGTGGTAGGTGGTGGTGCGGGCCACGAAGGTGGCGCCCGCGGCGGCGGCAAGCTGCCCCAGGTCGAAGGGCTGGTCCAGGGTGCCGAGCATGGCGGTGGTGGCCCGGGCTCCCTGGGGCGTGGTGGGGCTCTGCTGGCCGCCGGTCATGCCGTAGATGAAGTTGTTCACGACCACGGCGGTCATGTCGATGTTGCGGCGGCAGGCGTGGATGAAGTGGTTGCCCCCGATTCCCAGAGCGTCGCCGTCTCCCATCACCACCACCACGTTGAGCCGGGGGCGGGCGAGCTTGACGCCGGTGGCGAAGGTGAGTGCCCGGCCGTGGGCGGTGTGCAGGGTGTTGAAGTCCACGTACACCGGGGCCCGGCTCGAGCAGCCGATGCCGCTGGCCATCATCACGTCGTCCTTCTTCCAGCCCATGCCGTGGATCGCCCGAAGGAGCGCCCCGAGCACGATGCCGTTGCCGCACCCGGGGCACCAGATGTGGGGGAACTTCTTGGCGTGGCGCAGGTACTCGTGCATCACCTGCCGGTTGGAGAGCTCCATCAGCGCACCTCCCGCAGGGCCTTGGCGATCTCCTGGGGGGTGATGGCCTCGCCGTCGACCTTGGAGAGCTTGTGCACCTCGCACCGCCCCCGGGCCACCCGCAGCACCTCCCGGTACACCTGCCCCCGGTTCATCTCGCACACCAGGAGCGCGCGCACCCCCTCGGCGCCCAAAATCCGCTCGAAGGCCGCTCGGGGAAAGGGCCACAGGGTCTGGAGCCGCAGGAGCCCCACCCTGTGTCCCTCGGCCCGGGCGGCCTCCACCGCCTCCCGGGCGCTACGGGCCACCGAGCCGTAGGCGACCACGGCGGCGGTGGCGTCTTCGAGCCCCACGGCCTCGGTGAGGCAAATCTCCCGGAAGCCCCGCTCGATCTTCTTGAAGAGGCGGTCGGTGCCCGCCAGGATCTCGGTGCGTTTCTGGGTGGGAAACCCCATGCGGTCGTGGACGAGCCCGGTCACGTGGTAGCGGTACCCGTCGCCGAAGGCGGCCATGGGCGGTACGCCCGTGTTGGTCTCCTCGTAGGGCGCGTACCACTCGGGGGGCACGCTCGGGCGGATGCGCTCCAGGCGCTCGACGGCCTCGGGGGCGGGCAGGCGCACCTTCTCCCGCATGTGACCCACCACCTCGTCCAGGAGGAGGATCACGGGGTTCCGGTACTTCTCGGCCAGGTTGAAGGCCCGCACGGTCATGTCGAAGGCCTCCCGGACCCCCGAGGCCGTGAGCACGATGATGGGGTGGTCGCCGTGGGTTCCCCAGCGGGCCTGCATCACGTCGCCCTGGCTGGGGCTCGTGGGAAGACCCGTGGAGGGCCCGGCGCGCATCACGTTGACGATCACCGTGGGGATCTCGGCGATGCACCCGTAGCCGATGAGCTCCTGCATGAGGCTGAAGCCGGGGCCCGAGGTGGCGGTCATGGTCTTGGCCCCCGCCAGGCTCGCCCCCAGGCAGGCTCCCAAGCTCGCGATCTCGTCTTCCATCTGGATGAAGGTTCCGTCCAGGGCGGGAAGGCGCACGGAGAGCGCCTCGGCGATCTCGGTGGAGGGCGTGATGGGATAGCCCGCGTAGAAGCGGCACCCGGCGGCGATCGCCCCTTCCACCACTGCCTCGTTGCCCTGGAGGAGGAGCTCCCGGGCGGCGTCGCGGCTCATGGCGTCTCCTCCGCACCCTCTTGGGGGGCCACCGAGATGGCGAAGTCGGGGCACCGCAGCTCGCACATGCGGCACAGGATGCAGTCCTGGGGCCGGGCGGCGCAGGGGCTCCCGTCGGGGCCCGGCTCCAGCACGTTCTTGGGGCAGAAGGCCATGCAGATGCCGCACCGCTTGCACCAGGCGGGGTACACGGTAATGGGATTCTCGCCCGGGGCGACCTTGGGCTTGCGGGCCCGGGGGGCTGACTTGGCGCTCATGGCCGTGACTTCCTCTCCCTCGGTCTCTTGCGCAGCGGGTCAACCAGAGCCTTCTAGGCGAGGCGGCTGCGGGTGTCAAGGACCGGAAAGGCCCGTGATCCACCACCTGAGTGGCAAGCGGGGTCGGGGGGCCCTTCCGCTCCGCCGCGCAGTCCGCGGCCTCCAGAGGGCATCTCCCCGAGGGAATCGGTGCGCCGAGCTTCACCGGGTTGCACCGGGTGCCGTCGATCGGTCGATGCGGCGCGCGGCTGCGCTACAGGGCCCCCCGACCCCGCCCCAAAGTTTGATGGTGGATCCTGGAAGCCCCGGTGCGGCCCCCTTGCCACCGCCCGGTCCGGGGCTATAGTGGCACCCGGCCGCCCCACGGGCCTCCCCTGGACCGGGTCTCCCCCCGGAGGAAGATGGCATCATGGCGATTCGCATCGGCATCTCCGGCTTCGGCCGCATCGGGAGAAACCTGTTTCGGCTCGGGTACCGGGAGCCGGACCTGGAGTTCGTGGCCGTCAGCGACGTGGCCGATCTGGAATCCCTGGCCTACTTGCTCAGCCACGGCACCATCGAGGGAACGTTCCCGGAGGAGGTGCGGGTGGAGGGGAACCACCTCTCGGCAGGGCCGCAGCGGGTGCGCTACCTGCAAGAGTCCACCCCGGGGGTCATCCCCTGGGACGTGTTCGGGGTGGACGTGGTGCTCGAGTGCACGGGCCGGTTCCGCCGCCGGGAGGAGCTCGAGCGCCATCTCGCGGCCGGGGCCCGCAAGGTGCTGCTCTCCACCCCGGCCCTGGACCCCATCGACCGCACCATCATCAACGGCGTGAACGACGCCGACCTGCGGCCCGAGGACCGGATCGTCTCCAACGGCTCGAGCTCCAGCCACGCCCTGGGACTGGCGCTCAAGATCCTCCACGACGCCGCCGGGGTCGAGTGGGCGTTCATGACCACCGTGCACGCGGTGACCGGGGATCAGCAGCTCAGCGATACGGCCAAGCCGAGCCCTCGCTGGAGCCGCAGCGCCGCCAAGAACATCATTCCCAACCCCACCTGGGCGCCCGGCGCCGTGGAGGCCATGATCCCGGCGCTCCGGGGGCGCGTGAAGGGGGTTTCCCTCAACGTTCCGGTAATGGTGGGGTCCAACATCGATCTTGTGACCCTGCTGGCGAAGCCGCTCTCGGCCGAGGAGGTGAACGCCATCCTGGGACAGGCGGCGCAAGGGGCCTACCGCGGCCTCGCCGACTACACCGAGGACCCCATCGTCTCGAGTGACGTGAAGGGAAACCTCGCCTCCGCGGTCTTCGACGCCTCGGCCACCCTGGGGATGGGCCCCGGAATGGTGAAGACCCTTACCTGGTTCGACAACGGCTGGGCCTACGCCGCCCGCATGCTGGAGCTGGCCCGCCGCATGGCCCAGCCCGGGTTCGGAGGTTAATGCCATGCGCATCGCGATCAACGGGTTCGGCCGCATCGGGCGAAGCGTCTTTCGGCTCCTGGAGGCCCGGGACGAGATGGAGGTGGTGGCCGTCAACGACCTGGCCGACGTGCAGGCCCTGGCCTATCTGCTGCGCCACGACACCATCATGGGGGCCTTCCCCGGCAACGTGACGGTGGAGGGCGACGTGCTCCGCAGCCCCCGCCAGACGGTGCGCATGCTCTCCCTGCGAAACCCCGGGGAGCTGCCCTGGAAGGAGCTGGGGATCGACTACGTGATCGAGGCCACCGGGGTCTTCCGCAAGCGGGAGCAGCTCCAGGCGCACCTGGACGCCGGGGCAGGGCGGGTCGTGCTCACGGTGCCGGCCAAGGACGAGATCGACGCCACGGTCGTCATCGGGGTCAACGAGGACCAGCTGCGCCCGGAGCACCGGATCGTCTCCAACGCCTCCTGCACCACCAACTGCCTCGCTCCCCTGGCGGCGGTGCTCGACCGGGAGTTCGGGATTGAGCGGGGGCTCATGACCACGGTGCACGCCTACACCAACGACCAGCGCCTGGCCGACGTGCCCCATTCGGACTGGCGCCGCAGCCGCGCCGCGGCGGAGAACACCATCCCCACCACCACCGGGGCGGCCCGGGCCGTGGGCAAGGTGCTCCCCCACCTCAAGGGCAGGCTCGACGGCATGGCCATGCGGGTTCCGGTGCCGGACGGGTCCATCGTGGACCTGGTGGTGCTGCTGCGGGAAATCGTGTCGGTGCAGAAGATCAACGACGCGGTGCGCGCCGCGGCCGAGACCGACCGGCTGCGCGGGGTGCTGCGCTACAGCGAAGCCCCCCTGGTCTCGAGCGACATCATCGGGGACCCCCACTCCTCGATCTTCGACGCCCCCCTGACCCAGACCATCGGCGAGCACGCGGCCAAGGTCCTGTCCTGGTACGACAACGAGTGGGGCTACTCGAACCGGGTGGTGGACCTGATCCGGGTCCTGGAAGGCCTGCGGGCGTAGCCGGGGGGGGAGGCCTCCAACCCCCCCCGACCCCCGACCCCCGACCCCCGACCCCCGACCCCCGATGGCCTCTGGGGGCCCTCCGGCGCCAGCTCCCCCTGGGTCTCTCCCCCTCTTCCCGAACTTTTTTTCGCTCCGGTCTTGACGCCCGGTGGGCAGGTGGTTACCTTGCGCCTCCGTTAGCACTCCGGGGAGACGAGTGCCAGCCATCGCGAAACCAACCCCACGAACCACTGGGAAAAAGGAGGCAAGCGAGATGAAGATCCGACCCCTGCAGGACCGCGTCATCGTGAAGCGACTCGAGGAGGAGCAGAAGACCGCCGGCGGAATCATCATCCCCGACACGGCCAAGGAGAAGCCCCAGAAGGGCGAGATCGTCGCCGCCGGCCCCGGCAAGCGCAACGAGGACGGCAAGGTCCAGCCCCTCGACATCAAGGCGGGCGACAAGGTGCTCTTCTCCAAGTACGCGGGCACCGAGATCAAGGTGGAGGGCGAAGAGCTCCTCATCATGCGCGAAGACGACATCATGGGCGTGATCGAGGGCTAAGGCCCCGCGCCGCCACCCCACCCAAGACCCACCCCTTCAAAGGAGGAATACGAAATGG
>JBFLZB010000126.1 GCA_040756475.1 Thermodesulfobacteriota bacterium | reverse complement strand
GGGCCCCTTCCGCTCCGCCGCGCAATCCGCGGTGTCTTGAGGGCATTTCCTTCGGGGAACAGGTGCGCCGAGCTTCGCCCGGTTGCACCGGGTGTCGCCGATCGGTCGATGCGGCGCCCGGCTACGCTACAGGGCCCCCCGACCCCGCCCCAAAGTCTGATGGTGGATCCTGGAGCCCCACGGTGCCGGAGATTTCGCTCGCACTGGTCTGGTCGGGCTTCGGCTGGCCCGAAGGAGGCCTGGTTAGAAGAAGATCTCCCCAAAAGAGGAGTGGACCATGCCCTGGAGGCGCTCGGTGGCTTCCAGGGCGTGGCGCAGGAGGTAGCGCTGTTGGATGGGCAGGGTGAGGGGGTCGATATAGTTGTCCGGCGGCTCCCCCTGGCGTAGCTTCTTCGCCTGGGCCATGAGCCGAAAATGGCACAGGGTCTTGTAGGCGGTCTGGACGAACTCTCCGTCCTCGGCGGGGATGGAGCCGGCCCGGGCCAGGGCCTCCAGGCGCCGGATCGTGTTGGTCTCGGACACGCCGTGGCGCAGGGCCAGGATGCGGGAGCACTCCACCACGAAGAGCAGGCCCGACCGCTTGATGTCCATCTGGCCCTTGTGCGGTCCCGACCGCTCGGTGACGAAGTTCTTGAAGAGCGTCAGGGGCACCCGGTGGTTGGAGGCCTCCCGGTACAGGCTGCGCAGGAGCTGGAAGTTGCGTTGGATGCCCCGGGTGATGAAGTCGCGCAGGTCGTGGGCCAGGCCGGCGTCCCCCCAGATGGGCTGGAAGTCATAGAACAGCGTCGTGTAGCGCACCGCGTTGGAGTTGGGGTCGGCGTACCAGCCCAGCACCTGGTTCTTCCACTCGGTGGCCGATTTTCGCCACACCGGGTTGCGGCTCATCACGTGGCCCGGGCACAGGACGAAGCCCGCCTGGGCCAGGCCCTCCGAGACCTTGTCCGCCAGCTCCATGAAGTAGGGCTCCACCAGGCCCCAGTCCTCCACCGGGTAGTCGGCGAGGATCATGCCGTGGTCCTGGTCGGTGCTGAAGTGGTTCTCGCCCCTCCCATGGCTTCCCATCACGATGAAGCAAAACGCCAGCGGCGGGCGGCCCCGGCCCTCCTGCTCCATTTGGAGGATGGCGAGCTCCAGCGCCCGACGGTGGATGTCGCGGTTGATGTGGGAGAGGAGCTGCCCTACTTCTTCCGAAGGCGCCCCCTCATCCAGCAGGTCGGCACAGACCGAGAGGCTCTGGCGGTGGGCCGCCCCCAGTTGGCCGAAGGAGGCCGCCCCGTCGATGGCTTCGGCGAGCTCGAGGGTGGCATTGGTACCCAGGGCCATGAGGGCCCGCATGGACACCACCCCCACCAGGCGCCCGCCGTCCATCACGGGAAGGTGGCGCACGCGCTGGCGGCGCATGAGTCCCAGGGCGTTGTAGAGATAGGCGTCGGACGGAAGGGTGACGACCGGCGCCGACATGACCTCTCCGAGGGTGACCGCGTCGGGGTCGAGCCTGCGGGCCAGCACCCGCTGGATCAGATCCTTTTCGGTGACGATCCCCCGCACGCCCTCGGGGCCCGTCACGACCACGGAGCTCGTTTGCACCTCGCCCATGGTCAGGGCGGCATCGCGGGCTGTTGCGTCGGGGGCGAGGGCTACGGCGGGGCTCTTCATGGCCTCGCTGACCCGCCTGCGGAACGGAAAGGTCTCCACCCGGGTCAAGGGTGCCGCGGCAGCCTGGGCCTGGAGCTCCTGGAAGAGCTCCCCCACCCGCTGGGCCATGGTGGCCGCCAGGACCTTGCCCACGCCGGGGTAGCGGTCGGCGAGCTCCCGAACCGCCTGCGCCGGCAGCTGGAGGATCTCCCCGGGAACCACCACCCGGGCCGAGGCGGGAAACGGGTCGGTGGTAAAGAGCGTGAGCCAGCCCACGAACTGTCCGGGCCGCACCAGGCTCACGGCCCGCTCGTCGTCGGGAGTGCCCACGCGGATTTCCGCCGTGGCCGAGAGCAGGTAGAAGACGTTGGCAGGCGGCCCCTCTCCCTGGCGAAAGAGGTACTCGCCCGCGGGGGCCGGTCGCCGGACGAGGGACTCCCCGATTCGCTCCAGGGCCTCGGCGGGCAGCTCGCGAAAGGCGGCGATGCCTTCGAGCAGAAGCTCCACGTCACGGTTCATGGGCACTGCCTCCTCCTGCGGTGCGCCGCAAGACCTCCCGGCGGGCGTCCTCCCCCGAGGGATCGAGCACCCGCGCCTCCTCATACCATTCTTGCGCGGCGGCGGCATCACCTGCGAGGAGTTCCAGGGCTCCGCGGTCCCGCGCGATCCGGGCCCGCAGCGGGCCGGCAAGCCCTTCCCGCTCCCAGGCAACGGCCAGAAGCTCCCGGGCCCGATCGCGGCCCCGCTGCGCGTCCCCATGCGCCAGCAGGGAGGCAAGATCCAGGAGCAGGCCGGCGGGAACTCCTTCGAGCTCGGGGAAGGGGGCGAGGGTTTGCTCCAGGAGCGCCGCGGCTTCAGCCGCGTTGCCCTCGACCGCGGCCACCCGGGCCTGCACGGCCAGGTGCTCTGCGAGCCGGGCGAGCCGAAACGCCTCGTGCCGCTTACGGATGTCTTCCCGCTCCTGCACCCAGGCGCCCAGGGCCAGGGCCGAGGCCAGCACGGCCGCCCACACTGCGGGGAGCACCCACGGCGCACGGCGGCGATCGGGGGTCTCGGTCGGTTCCAAGGGAAACTCCGCGTGGGGCAGCCAACGGCGACTGCGAGCGATCCTAGCGCGCGGCTTCAGAACGAGTCAAACCAGCGAACGGCTTCTGGACCGAACGCGAAATCCCTCGTTTGTCAGGGACTTTTCTCCCGGGCCGTTTTGAGATATGGTTTGACAGCGTACACGCTGTGGGGATTGGGGCCTTGTATGCTGTTTTTTCGGGGAGAGGACAGATGGCCAAGAAGAAGATCCTGGCGGTGGACGACGAACCCAACATCCTGCTGTCTCTGGAGTACATCCTCGAACAAGAGGGGTACGACGTGCACGTGGCCCACGACGGGGAGGAGGCCCTGGAGGTGGCGGAGCGGATCCACCCCGACCTGATCCTGCTCGACGTGGCCATGCCCCGCCGCGACGGGTACGAAGTGTGCCGCCTCCTGCGCCAGCGCGGCGACCTCTCCGGGGTGCGGGTGCTCATGCTCACGGCCAAGGGGCAGCCCCTGGAGCGGAAGAAGGGCCTCGAGGTGGGGGCCGACGTCTACGTGACCAAACCCTTCAGCGCCGACGACCTCCTCGAGAAGATCCGGGCGGCCTTGCGCGCATGACCGCCCCCGCACCTCCCCGCCGGAACTTGCGCACCCGCATCGTCCTGACCTTCGCGGGGCTGGCGGTGGTTCCCTCCGCCGCCATCCTGATCGGGCTGTTCTTCCTGGCCCGGTACGACGTGGGGGCGCTGCGCGGCCTGGACCTGGCGCAGGAGGCCCGGCTCCTGGCGGCTCAGCTCGAGGCCCAGGTGGAGGCCGCGGGGCGCTCGGCCGCGGGGGTGGCGAGCCTGCCGGACGTGCGAGGCCACCTGGACGGTATCGCCCCGTACCCCCTGGCCGACCTCTCCGCCGCGCGGCGCCTCTTGCCGGGAGTCCAGCGACTGACCCTGCGGGCGGAGACGGCCCCCGCGCCCGGCACCGAGCCGAGCGCCTTCTCGTGGGGCCGCGACGACACCCTGGAGTTTCGGGTGGCGATCATCGGGGTGGGCGGAGGCCGGGTGGGAACCCTCGAGGTGGCCTTCGACCTGGAGCGCCTCCACCGGGTCCTGGAGTGGTACCGCAGGGGGAAGAGCGGGCGGGCGGTGCTCCTGGGAGAAGGGGGGCGCGTGCTCGCCGGCATCCCCGAGCTTCCCCTGCCCCCGCTGGGACAACCCGCGAAGGGTTGGACGGCCTACCGGGTCGGCGGGGAGGCATACTTTGCCGGGCTCGCGCCGGTGGACCCCTGGGGGAGCGGCCTGCCCCCCGCGTGGTTTCTCGCCGTGATCCAGCCCGCCTCCGAGATCTACGAGCCCTTCTACCGCGTCGCCGGCCAGATCGGAGTGGTGCTGGGGGCCTTTTCCCTCGTGATCCTCGCCCTGGCGTGGCGCATGGCGGATCAGTTCCTGCGCCCGATCCTGCGCATCCGGCACGGCGCCGAGATCATCTCCCGCATCAACCTGGCGCACCGCCTCGACATCCAGACCGGAGACGAGCTCCAGGAGCTCGCCGAAGCCTTCAACCGAATGGCCGACAGCCTCTCGGGAGCGTATGGGGAGCTCGAGTCCCGGGTGCAGGAGACGACCCGGTCCCTCCAGGAAGAGCGAAACCGCCTGGCGGTGGTGCTGCGCACCATGGCGGAGGGGGTCGTGGTGACCAACGAAGCGGCCGAGGTGCTCCTGATGAACCCGACCGCCCGCCTCTCCCTGGGCACCGGGCCGTCCTCGGGCATGGCGAGCCCCCTGGGGCACCTCCTGCCGCCGGAGCGGCTCGAGTTCCACCTGCGACGGCTGCGGGCCCGCTGGGACGAAGGCCGAGAAACGGTGGAGCACGTGGTCTTTCCCTTGGCGGACGGCCCGGTCCTGCGGGGGCTCCTGTCGGCCATTGCGGGTCCCGGTGGGGGCAGGGCCGGGTTTCTCGTGGTCTTTCGGGACACGAGCACCCAGGCCCGGGAGGAGAGGCGTCTGGAGCGCGCCCTCCACGACCTTCCCGAGCTCCTGCGCGGCCCCATCGCGGCAGCCCAATCCCTGCTCCAAGCCCTGGAACGTCACCCGGACATGCCCGCGGACCGCCAGAAGGCATTCCTGGGGGGTCTGCGCGACGAAGTGGCTCGCCTCTCCGACCGGCTGCGCCTGACGGAGGAAGCCGCGGCGGCGGCCCAGACCCTGCTGCCCGGCGTGGCCTCGGACCCGGCCGAGCTCCTCGCCGAGGCCGCGGCTTCGGTGTCGGGTTCCTTCGTCCAGATCGAGACCCCCGAGGCGCCGCTGCCCCCGGTCTCGGTGGAACCCTTCTCGTGGGTCGCCGCCCTGGCGACCCTGCTGCGCTGGGCCGGAGCCCGTTCTTCCGGATGGTCGCCGGTGCGGGTCGGGCTGAGGGCCGAAGAGGAAGCCGTGATCACCACGGTGCGGCTGGAGGGAGTGCCCCCGGCAGACCTGGGCGAGCTCGAAGCGCTGGAGGTCTCTCCCCGGGGAGAGGCCGCCGCCACCCTGGGGGACGTGGTGCGGCGCAACCGGGGCGAGCTCTGGACCCGAGCCCGTGAAGGGGGGTTCGAGGTTCGCCTGGCCCTGGTGCGGGCTTCCGGCGCGCCGGTGGAGAACCGGGCCGAGGGCATCGCCGACGATCAGCCCGAGTTCTACGACTTCGACCTCTTCCTGCCGCGCCCCTCCCGGGAACCGGCCGAGATGCTCCGCACGCGGCTGGCCGATCTGGAATACGTGGTCTTCGACTCCGAGACCACGGGCCTGCACCCCTCCCACGGCGACGAGGTGGTGAGCCTGAGCGCGGTGCGGCTGCGCAACGGAGCCATCCACGGGGCCGACACGTTCCACACCCTGGTGAACCCCGGCAGGCCCATCCCCCCGGAGTCCATCCGGTTCCACGGCATCGAGGACAGCATGGTCGCGGGAGCGCCGTCCATGGGCGAGGTGCTCCCCCGTTTCTACGACTACGTGGGCAACTGTGTCCTGGTGGCGCACAACGCGGCCTTCGACAAGAAGTTTCTCGACCTGGCCGCGAGCCGCTCCGGGCTTCCCCAGATCGAGAACCCCGTCCTCGACACCCTCTTTCTCTCCTACGGCCTCCACAAGGACTTCGAGGGACACAACCTGGACTCCATCGCCGGGCGACTGGGGGTGCCCGTGGAGGGGCGCCATACGTCGCTAGGCGACGCCAAGGTGACGGCGGCCATCTTCCTGCGGCTTCTCACCCTGCTGGAGGGCCGGGGCATCGTGACCCTGGCCGACGCCAAGGACTTCTGCGACCGGATGCTCCTCTTGCGCTGGCAGTCTTCCCGCTTCTGACGGAGGGAGACCTCCCCCCATGGACCCCTCGAACCGGGCCCTGGCGGCCCTGCTCGTCGTCGGCGCGGTCGGGCTCCTCTCCCCCGTGGTGGGCGCTTTCAACCGCCTCCAGACCGTCGCGGGCCTCCCCCTCCTCCCGGTCTACCTCTTCGCGGTCTGGGGCGCCCTGGTGCTGGGCGCCTGGCTGCTCACCCGGAGGCGCCGGTGATCCGCACCTTCTGGGTGGCGCTGCTGGGCGTGGGGTACGTGCTCGGCCTGTTCGCCATCGCGTACGCCGCCGATCGCGCGCGCCGCCGCGGCCGGAGCCCCGTGGACAACCCCTGGGTCTACAGTCTGTCCCTGGCGGTCTACTGCACCTCGTGGACCTTCTACGGGAGCGTCGGGCGGGCAGCGGCACAGGGGCTGGGCTTCCTCCCCATCTACCTGGGGCCCACCCTCGTATTCCTGCTGGCGCCCACCGTGCTGCGGCGGATCGTGGCCCACGCCCGCGCGGAAGGGGTCACCAGCGTGCCGGATCTGCTCGAATCCCTGTACGGCAAGGGCCGGCTCCTGGGGGCCATGGCCACCACCATGCTGGTGATCGGGGTCACCCCCTACATCGGGCTCCAGCTCAAGGCCGTGGGCTACACTTTCGACCTCCTCACCGGCCGGCCGCCCGCGACCACCCTCCTCGACGACGCCGCCCTGTGGGCCGCGCTCGGGCTGGGGCTCTTCTCGGTCCTGTTCGGCGCCCGGACCCTGGTCACAACCGAGCGCCACGAAGGCATGGTCGCGGCCATCGCCTTCGAGAGCGCGGTCAAGCTCGCCACCTTCCTGGCCCTGGGAGCATACGTCATCTGGGGTATTGGAGGCGGCCTCCGGGCGGTCTTCGACCAGGCTCTGGCGCGCCCGGAGCTTGCCCGGCTCTTCGTCCTGGGCGAGGCGTCCGGGACACCCTTCGCCGAGTGGGTGAGCCTGAGCGTGCTCTCCGCCTGCGCGGTGATCCTGCTCCCGCGGCAGTTCCACATGCTCGCCGTGGAGAACGTGCGCGACGACCACCTGCGGCCGGCGGCGTGGATCTTCCCCGCGTACCTGCTGCTCATCAACCTCCTGGTCCTGCCCGTGGCGCTGGTGGGGCTCCTGGCGGGGGAGCCGGGCTCGCCGGACTTCTTCCTCATCTCGATGCCCTTGTCCCGGGGCCGGGTCGACCTGGCGTTCCTGGCCTTCCTGGGGGGATTCTCGGCCGCCACGAGCATGGTGATCGTGGCCTCCGTGGCCTTGGCCACCATGATCCTGCACCACCCCGGAATCGCGCTCCTCGGGCGGTTCTCGGTAGCCCTGGGGAAGCTCGGGCAGGCGGACGTGAGCCGGCACCTGCTCCTCTCCAAGCGCATCGTCATCGTGGGCGTCGTGCTCCTGGGCTACGGCTTCAAACGGTGGATCGGCGACTCCCACACCTTGGTCAACATCGGGCTCCTGTCGTTCTCCGCGGTGACCCAGTTTGCGCCGGCCGTCTTCCTGGGCCTCTACTGGAAGGGAGGCAGGCGGGCCGGGGCCCTGACCGGTCTGGTGCTCGGATTCGGGGTGTGGGCCTATACCCTGCTCCTGCCCAGCTTCGCGGAGTCGGGGTGGGTGGACCCCCGCATCCTCGCCTCGGGCCCCTGGGGCGTGGAGATGTTGCGGCCCCAGGCTCTCTTCGGCCTGGAGGGTCTGGACCCCTGGACCCATGCCCTGGTGTGGAGCCTGGTGTTCAACCTGGGCGGCTACGTGGCGGCCAGCCTCCTCTCCTCCAAGGCGCCCGACGGCGGGGAGCTGCCTTCCCGGACCGCCTGGGCCTCGAGGGCCGACCTGGAAACCCTCCTCACCCGATTCGTCGGCACGGCCACCGCCGCAGAAGTCATGGGGAGCCTTCCCGAGCGGGCCTCGCCCCAGGTCATGGTGGAAGCGGCCGAGCGGTGTCTGGCAGGAGCCCTGGGAACCCCTTCGGCCCGCATGGTCATCGAGAGCTTCCTAGCATGGCCCCAGGACCAGGCAGGCGAGATTCTCGACGTGTTCGGCGGGGTGTCCAAGTCCCTGGCGGAGAGCCGCGACTCCCTGGAGCGGCGCCTGCGCGAGCTCATGGTGCTCCATGAGGCGTCGAGCACGCTGTCCAAGAGCCTGCACATCGACACGGTGCTCGCGGAAGTGCTCCACCTCATCCACCGGGAGTTTGGCTTCGAGTATCTGGCGGTCCGCCTCCTGGACCCGGACGGCAAGCTGCGCATCCGCAGCCACGTGGGCCTGAACGCCGAGTACGTGCGCATCTCGGCCGTGCCCCCCTCGGAGGAGACCTATTTCGGAACCTGCTTCCTCAAGGGCCAGCCCGTGGTGCTCGAAGACGCCCGACACGTGGACAAGCCCGTCTTCTTCCGCCAGCTGACCCAGGACGTGCCGGTCACCGCGCTCATCCACGCGCCCATGGTCCACGAGGGGCGCTCCATCGGGGTGCTCACCGGCTATGGGACCCGCGGCCCCATGCACTTCACCGACGAGTTCGTGAGTCTGTTCGCGGCGCTGGCCAACCAGCTCGCCCTGGCGGTGGTCAACGCCCGGCTCTACGCGGAGGTCCAGGCATACAGCCAGGCCATGGAAGAGAAGGTCCTCCACCGCACCGCGGAGCTCGAGACGGCCAACGCCCGGCTCCGGGAGCTCGACCGACTCAAGAGCGACTTCCTGTCCACCGTGAGCCACGAACTGCGCACCCCGCTCACCTCGATCCGGTCCTTTTCCGAGATCCTGCTCCGCTACGACGTGGACAATGCGGAGCAACGGCGCAAGTTCATCGGCATCATCCACGCCGAGGCGGAGCGGCTCTCCCGCATGATCAACGAACTGCTCGACCTGTCCAAGATCGAGGCGGGCAAGGTCGAGTTCAACCCGGAGCCCCTGGGGGCCGAGCAGGCCATCCGCAAGGCCCTGGACGTAGCCCGGCCGCTCCTGGCCGAGAAGGGGGTGCTGGGGCGCCCGGAGGTGGAGCGGGGCATGGCCCTGGTCTGGGCCGACCCGGACCGCCTCCAGCAGGTGCTGGCTAACCTCCTGTCGAACGCCGCCAAGTTCGCGCCTTCCGAGAGCGAGGTCCTGGTCGCCGCCCGCCGCCGGGGGGACTACGCCGTGTTCCAGGTCTCCGACCGGGGACAGGGCATCCAACCCCACCGCCTGGCCGAGGTCTTCGAGCGCTACCGGCAGGTGCGCGACCCGCAAAAGGACCACCCCCTGGGAACCGGGCTCGGGCTCTCCATCTCCAAGGAGATCGTCCAGCGCATGGGCGGGCAGATCTGGGTCGAGAGCGAGCCCGGCGAGGGAACGAGCTTCTTCTTCACCATCCCGCTGGCTCCCAGGGCCCCCCTTTCCGAGAAGGGGGGCCCGGAGACGGCCGAGAGCCTTGACACCGGAGGGCGGAACCCTTAAGTAGGCTCCCCTCGAAGCCCGCCGGGAGGAGCCCATGGGGAAGGACTACTACGCGATCCTGGGGGTGAGCCGCGAGGCCGCCGCAGGAGAGGTCAAGAAGGCCTATCGCAAGCTCGCCCTCCAGTACCACCCCGACCGCAACCCGGGGGACCGGGAGGCGGAAGAGCGCTTCAAGGCCTGCGCGGAGGCTTACGAGGTCTTGGGGGACCCCGAGAAGCGGCGGCTGTACGACGCGTACGGGGAGGAAGGCCTCAGCGCCCGGGGCGTGCCCCACGGCTTTCGGGGCTTCGAGGATATCTTTTCCGCCTTCGGAGAGATCTTCGGCGCCGCGGGGTTTCGAGGAAGCTCCCGGCGCCGGGTGCCGCGGGGACGCGACCTGCGCCACGAGCTCACGA
Source organism: Thermodesulfobacteriota bacterium (assembly GCA_040756475.1). Classification (NCBI taxonomy): domain Bacteria; kingdom Pseudomonadati; phylum Thermodesulfobacteriota; species Thermodesulfobacteriota bacterium. Next base: position 3,658 of record JBFLZB010000126.1, on the reverse strand, counting down.
TCAACCTGTCCGACGTGGCCCGCGGGGCCGAGAAGAAGATCCGCGTGCGAAAGCCCGCGGTCTGCCCGGATTGCGGGGGCAGCGGGGCGGCGAGCCCTGCGGACGTGCGCACCTGCCCGGCCTGCGGCGGGCAGGGAGCCGTCACCCAGGTGCTGCGCCAGGGCTTCACGACCTTCCAGACCACCCGGCCGTGCGGCGAGTGCGCCGGTACCGGCCGGCGCATCGCGGCGCCCTGCGCCCACTGCGGGGGCCAGGGGGCGGTGCGGGCCGAGAAGGTCGTGGAAGTGCGCATTCCCCCGGGGGTGGAAGACGGTCAGCAGCTGCGCCTGGACGGCGAGGGGGAGGAAGTGCCGGGGGGGGTTCCCGGAGACCTCTACATCCTCCTGCGGGAGGAGGAGCACCCCCTGTACGAGAGGCGGGGCGCCGACCTCTTTGCGCCCCTGCGGGTCGACCTGCTCCGGGCGGTGGAAGGGGGCGAGACCTCCCTGCCCGGCCCAGGCGGCGAGCCCGTCTCCGTCGAGCTCGAGCCGGAGGTCCAGGCCGGCACGGTAAAGGTCCTCAAGGGCCAGGGGTTGCCGGTGCTCGGCGGGGGCAGGGCCCGGGGCGACCTCTACCTGCAAGTGTGGGTCGAAACCCCCCGGGGGCTCGACCGAAAGCAGGTCAAGACCCTGCGAAGGCTCCTCGAGGGGCTGCCCCTGTGCGCGGAGGAGCCAGCCCACCAGCGGAGCTGGAAGGACTGGCTCCAGGCGCTCTTCGGCGGCCGGCCGGAGCCGTGAACGGCCACCCCCCGGGGCGGCCTCCTCAGAAGTGGTACCCCACGAGCATGCCCGCCTGGAATCCGCCCGCGTTCACGTCCTCGAAGAGATCCACCTTCGCGTAGCTGTACCGGAGATCCAGCCCCAGGTTGAGGCGGTCGTACAGGGTGGCGTAGAGACCGCCTCCCAGCCAGAAGCCGAGCCCCGTGTCGTCCTTCTTCGCCGCGGCCACCGTGGCGTCGGTGCGCTGCTCGGCCCAGATCACGGCGGGGCCGAACCCCACGTACGGCCGCAAATGGCGGTGGTCCTCCCAGATCTTGCGCACGCCGACGTTCCACTCGAAGGTGCGCCCCTCCACCTCCTGGCGCTCGGGGCCGATGCCGGCCAGGTGCACCCTTCGGTCCGCCTCGTCGAAGGAGTAGGAGACGTCGAGCACCAGGTTCAACGGCCAGTGGGGACGCCGGAAGTCGAAGTGGAGCCCCCAGAGCGTATGGTCGTCCACCGGGGACCAGTCGCCGCCGCCGAGGAACTTGGCTCCCACGCGCAGGTTGAAGTTGCCGGTCCACGGGTCGGGCGCCGGGGGGTTGGCGAGGGCGGCGCCCGCGCCGGCCAGGAGCACCGCCAGGGAGAGGCCAAGGAATCTCGTCTTCATGGGTGCGACCTCCGCGGGAAGGTGGGCGAGTCGGGCCTCGGACCGGGGCATTCTACCTCGGAATGCTGCCGCCGGAGCTCAGGAGAACGGCCCGTTCGAAGTCCGAGGGGTTCGTGGCCGCCGAGTGGGCCGTCTCGAACTCCACGACCCCCTGGTTGAAGAGCTCCATCAGGTGCTGGTCGAAGGACTGGGTATGGTAGGTGTCGCGCCCGGCCTCGATCACGTCCTTGATCTCGTGGGTCTTCAGGGGGTCCTTGATGCACTCCTCCAAGTGCTTGGTCATCCGCAGGATCTCGAGGGCCGCGACCCGCCCCTTGCCTCCCTTGCGGGGCAGCAGGCGCTGGCTCACCGTGGCCTTGAGGTTCTCGGCCAGACGAATGCGTACCATGTTCTGCTCCTGGGCCGGAAACACGCTGATGAGGCGGCCCACGGTCTTGGCCGCGTCGGTGGTGTGCACCGTGCTGAAGACCAGGTGACCCGTCTCGGTGGCCTTCAGCGCGGTGTCGATGGTCTCGGTGTCGCGCATCTCCCCCACCAGGATGATGTCCGGGTCCTGGCGCAGGGCCGCCCGCAGCGCCACGTTGAAGGCCGGGGTGTCCAGGCCGATCTCCCGCTGGGAGACCGAGCTCTTCTTGTTTCGGTGCATGAACTCGATGGGGTCTTCGATCGTGATGATGTGGGAGCGGGTGTTCTCGTTCACGTGGTCGATCATGGCCGCCAGGGTGGAGGACTTGCCGCTCCCGGTGACCCCCGTGATGAGCACCAGACCCCGCTCCTCGAGGGCAATGTCCTGGAGCACGGGGGGAAGCCCCAGGGTCTGGAACGTGGGGATCTCGAAGGGGATGACCCGCAGGACCACCGCCAGGGTGTTTCGCTGGCGGTAGATGTTGACCCGGAACCGCCCCACGCCGTTGAGGGAGTACGACCCGTCCCACTCCTGGATCTCTTCGAGGGCAACGGGCGGATTGGCGTCTTCTACTACGATGCTGGCCACCGCTTCGGTGTCGGTCCGGGTCAAGGGGGGGCTCTTCACCTCCTGCAAGACGCCGTTGACTCGCAGCAGGATCGGGGTGTTGACCTTGAGGTGGATGTCGCTCGCCTGGGCCTTCATGGCCCCGGCGAGCACCTTGTGAAACGTTTCCTTCTCCATGGGACTCCCCGGCTGGCCCTGGGAAGCGGGCGAGGCTCCGCTCCCCCGGGAGTTAGTGCAGCACTCGGTTGGGAGCAGGGGCCGGCAGCCCCCGGGCGAACCAACCCGGGATCTCGGCCTGCTCGTGGATGCGCCGGCATGCCGGGCAATACGAGAACCATACGCACCCCGACCCCAGGGGGCGGGCGCCCGTGAGCAAGCGGGGGTGCCCGCAGCGGGCGCAGCGGCCCTCCTGGGCCGAGAGTCGGATTTCCGCGTCCTTGACCGGCACCGCCATCCTCCGTGTCGCGGGTGGCACCGACAACGGATCGGCCCGAAGACCCGGGACCTTGAGCCGAGGATGGCGACCGCCCCCCCGACCCGGTATCCTGGGTGCCTCCTGCGCCGGGAGTACGCGTCCATGGAAGATCTGAGGAACCATACGCTCGAGGAATGGGTTCGGGCCCTGGCCCGCCGGGACCCGGTGCCAGCGGGCGGGGCCCTAGCCCTGGCCACCCTGGCGGGAGGCGCCGCGCTGGCAGCCAAGGCGGCCCGTCTCTCGGGACGCCCTGCCCAGGCATGGGAGGAGCGGGCCGAGCGCTTTCTTGCAGAGGCGCAGCGGGACGGGCTCCTCTACAAGGCGGCCGCGGGGGGAGACCCGGGGGCTGCGAAGGCGAGCCTCGAAGCGACCCTGGAGGCCTTGGAAGAGGCCGTATCGCTCCTGGAGGACCTGGGGCCCCTCTTCGGGGGGCTCGGCCCATCCCTCACGGCGGACGTCGCGGCCGCGGAGCGCCTGGCCCGGGCCGGCGCCCAGACCCTCTCCCTCAACCTGGCCGCCAACCTCTCGGCCTGGGCGGCGCGCGATCCCCGGCTCGGCGCCGAGGCCCAGCGCTGGCTCGCCCTGCGGGACCGCCTGGAGGCCGCATGAGCGGCTGGGGATGTCCCCACGAGGAAAAGGGGGGCTCTGTTGCGATCCGTGTGGGTTTGCGGAACGGTAGAAAGCTCGGGAACGCGGCTCTTTCACCCGTAGGGGCGCACTGCGTGCGCCCGCCCTCGGGCCACCCCGAACCCTCCGGGCGCACCCTGTGCGCCCCTACGCGCACAGACGCCGGAGTTCGCTCC
>JBFLZB010000125.1 GCA_040756475.1 Thermodesulfobacteriota bacterium | reverse complement strand
GCACCCCAATCTTGCCGCAGTCGTGGAGCCAGCTGCCATACCGGATTTGGCACTTGAGGTCATCGCCCAGCGCCAGGCCCTCGACAATGCGCAGGGCATAGAGCGCCACCCGGTCGCAGTGGCCCCGGGTATAGGCGTCCTTGAGTTCGATCGCCTGGGCCAGCGAGAGGAGCTTGCCCTCGTCGGCGTCTCTCAGGGCCCGGGCCAGCCGGTGCCGCTCCACGGCCTCCGCGACCGCCCGTTTGAGCTCCCCGTCCTCCCAGGGCTTGGTCACGAAGCGGAAGACCTCCCCCCGATTGATGGCCGCGAGCGCGGTCTCCAGGTCCGCGTAGCCGGTGAGGAGGATCTTGACCGTGTCGGGCGACGCGCCCCCGGCGCGGGCCAGGAGCTCGATGCCCCCCATCCCCGGCATCCGGTTGTCCGAGACGAGCACCGCTACGTCGTGGTCGCGCAGGAGCCCCAGGGCCTCCTCCCCGCTCGACGCCTGGAGCACCCGGAGGGGCTCGTGCCGGAAGAGGCGCCGAAGGGAGTGGAGGATGTTGGACTCGTCGTCCACGAAGAGCACGGTCGTTTCCAAAGGGGACCCCTGCACAAGCCGACGGAAGCGCGATGCGGAAACCTCTCACCACAGATCGGCCGGAAACGTCGAGGCTTGAGCCCGCGCTCAACCCTTTTCCCCAACCTGCCGAAAGGATGGCGGACGGGGAGACGCACCCCGAAGATCACCCCGGTTGCAGTTTGAACCCAATCGGCGCACAAGCCCGCCCGGAGACCCGAGCCCCGGACATGAACCCATCCGAAGCCGTTGCCCCCGCGACGCCCAGCGCCCGTGACGAGCCACCGAGCCCTCACCCCGGCGAGACCCGCCCCCGGGTGCTCCTCGTGGACGACGAACCTGCCGTGCTGGACACCTGCAAGTGGATGCTCCAGTCCCTGGCCTGCGAAGTGCTCACCGCCGAGTCCGGCGAAGAAGCCTTGAGGATCCTGGCCCGGGGCGGCGTCCACGTGGTCGTCACCGACCACGCCATGGCGGGGATCAGCGGCACGGAGCTCCTGGAGCGGGCGCGCGACGTCAGCCCCGATACGGTGCGCATCCTGTACACCGGAATGGTCGACACCCGCATCGCGGAAGAAGCCCTGAACCAGGCCAGGGCCTTTCGCTTCCTGGTGAAACCCTTCCCCGCGGACCGCCTGCGCGAAGCTGTGTGCGACGCCTTCGATTACCGCCGCCGAGGCGAGGAGAACCGCCGCTTCCGGGAGGAGATGGAGCGGCTCGTGGAGGCCCAGGGCCGAGACCTGGCCGCCGCCAACGCCTCCCTGGAGGGCGTGCTGCGGGCCCTGCCGGCTGGGGTTCTCGTGCTGGACGGCCACGGAGTGGTTTGCCGGGTCAACGAGGCAGCCACCCGCATTCTGGGCCGGCGGGAAGAGGAGCTCCTGGGGCTCCGCGTCGCCGACGCCGGGTTACCGTGCCGAATGGAAGAATGCTTTGCGCAGGGCACGCGTGGGCCGGGTTGCAGCAACCGCCAGGTGGACATGATCCACCCCTGGGGCCTGCGACGCACCGTGCTCTGGTCCTGCGAGGCGGTGCCCACCGCGAGCGGCAGGGCCGGAGGCTGCGTCGCCTCGTTCCTGGACATCAGCGACAAGAAGAATCTGGAGGTCCAAGTCTTTCAGGCCAAACAAGAGATCGAGGCAATCTTCGACTCCATCACGGACCCCACCTTCGTACTGGACCCCAACCTGCGCATCGTGCGGGCAAACCGGGGGCTGACCCGCATGGTGACAAAGCCCTTCGGCGAAGTCTTGGGCCGCCCCTGTCGCGAGATCGTCGGGCCGGTGGGCCAGGGGTGCGACCGTTGCGGGGCCCGCAGGGCGTTCGAGACCGGGAAGCCCGTGACGTCGGAGCTGCGCACCCCCGACGGGACCATCTACAGCGTCAACTTCTTCCCCATGTTCCAGCGAGGGCGGGTGGAAGCGGTGGTGGGGCGCTACCGCGACGTGACGGCCGAGCGAGAGCTCGAGCACCGGCTCCTCCAGTCGGAGAAGATGGCGAGCATCGGCCAGCTCGCCGCCGGGGTGGCCCACGAGATCAACAACCCCGTGGGGTTCATCCTCTCGAACCTCAACCGCCTCGCCGAGCACGCGGGAGAGCTCGCGCAGTGCGCCGGCCACATTCGCGGCATTGGGGAGGACGTCCGAGCCGGCAGGCAGGACCCTGTGGCTGCCTGGCATGCCTACTGGGAGGCGCGCGACCGCTTCGAGCTCGACTTCCTCCTGGAGGACACGGGCGACATCGTCTCCGAGTGCCGGGAGGGGGCCGAGCGCATCCGAAAGATCGTCGCAGACCTCAAGACCTTCAGCCATCCGGACGCAAAGGACTGGGAGCGCGCGGACCTCAACGCAGGTCTCGAGAGTACCTTGAACATCGCGTGGAACGAGCTCAAGTACAAGTGCGAGGTCGTGCGGGACTACGGGGAGATTCCCCAGGTGCTCTGCCGGCCCCAGCAGGTCAACCAGGTGTTCATGAACCTCCTGGTGAACGCCGCCCACGCCATCCCCGAGTGGGGCACCGTCACCCTGCGGACCCGGGCCGACGGCGACCGGGTGGTGGTCTCCATCGCCGACACCGGCACGGGGGTGGCTCCCGAGTCCCTCAAGCGGATCTTCGACCCCTTCTTCACCACCAAGCCCACGGGCCAGGGCACGGGGCTGGGGCTCCACATCGCGACCAACATCGTGCGCAGCCACGGGGGCGAGATCCGCGTGGAGAGCCAGGTGGGGGTGGGGACGACGTTTCGCGTGGCGCTTCCCGTGACGCCGCCCAAGGAGGTTCTCCGGGGGGCTGCCGGGAAGGACGCGCCGCCGTGACCGAGCCCCTGCGCGTGCTCTTCGTGGACGACGAGGAGAACATCCTCCGGGCGCTGCGCCGGCTCTTCCGCAAGGAGCCCTGGGAGCTCGCCTTCGTCGGGTCCGGCGCGGAAGCCCTGGCCCGGGGGGAGACCGAAGGGCCCTTCGACGTGGTGGTCACGGACCAGCGCATGCCCGGGATGACCGGGGTGGAGCTCCTCCAGGAGATCCGCCGGCGGTGGCCCCACGCCATCCGCCTCATCCTGTCGGGCTACACCGACGTGCAGGCGGTCCTGGACGCCGTGAACCAGGGGGCCATCTACAAGTTCCTCACCAAGCCCTGGGACGACGGCGTGCTCCGGGAGGCGGTGCGCGAAGCGGTAGAGGTGGTCCGGCTCCGCAGGGAGAACGAGCGCCTCCAGGAGACCGTGCGCTCGCAGCGCGACGAGCTCGAGGCCATCAACCGCAGCCTCACCGAGGGCGCCCGCGGCGATCTCCTGGCCCGGCTCGTCCTGGACGGGCTCCCGGTGGGCGTGGCGGTCTTCGGGGAGGACGGCGCGCTCGCCCTGGCCAACCGCGAAGGGCACCGCCTCCTCGGCACCGGCGGCGGCCCGGACGAGGCGGGCGGGGCCGGCTTGCAGGAGAGGAGGCGGACGGCCGTGCGGATGGGGCCGTCCTCTCCCGTGGCTCTCTTTTCGTGGAAGGGTACGGCGCACGTGCTCTGGGAGGAGCGATGACCCCCCACACCCTGCTCCTGGTGGACGACGAGGAGAACATCCTCAGGGCCCTGCGGCGCCTCTTCCACCGCCTCGGCCACGAGATCCTGACCGCGTCGAGCGGGCGCGACGCCCTGCGCCTCCTCGAGGAGCGCCCGGTCTCCCTGATCGTCTCGGACCACCGCATGCCCGGGATGACCGGGGCGGAGCTCCTGGCCGCCGCGGCCCGGGTGCAGCCCGACGCGCTGCGCATCATGCTCACGGGCTACGCCGACATGCAGGCGGCCATGCAGGCCATCAACGAAGGCCGGGTGTACCGGTTCCTGCCCAAACCCTGGGACGACGCCGGGCTCCTCGGGGTCGTCACCGACGCCCTGGCCGACCTGGACCTCAAGCGGGAGCATGCCGCCCTCCAGGCCCAGGTGGCGCGCCAGAACGAGGAGCTCCGGGAGCTCAACGAGGGGCTCGAGCGAAAGGTGGAGGCACGCACCGCCGAGCTGCGGGCGGCGCTGGATCAGGCGCGGAACCTCAACGAGAGCCTGCGCCAGCAAAACCTGGCCACGGTAAAGGCCTTCGCGGGGCTCCTGGACCTGCGCCAGCAGGCGCTGGGTGCCCACTGCCGGCGAGTGGCCGGGCTGGTGCAGCCGGTGTGCGCGCGCCTGGGCCTCTCGGGGGTTCCCGCCCAGCGCGTCATCATCGCCGCGCTCCTCCACGACCTGGGAAAGCTCGCCCTCCCGGACGCGCTCCTCCTCAAGGACCCCGCCCACCTCGGGAGCACCGAGCGCGACGAGGTGATGCGCCACCCCGTGCTCGGCCAGGGCCAGCTCCAGGTGGTGGAGGGGCTCGCGGACGTGGCGGCCATCGTGCGCCACCACCACGAGCACTGCGACGGCACGGGCTACCCGGACGGCCTCGCGGGAGAGGCGATCCCCCTGGGGGCACGGGTCATCCGCGTGCTCGACGCCTACGACCACTACACCAAGGGCGGCGCCCGCAAGGGACCCCAGGAGAAGCTCGCCCTGGAGGCCATGGACCGGCAGGTGGGGCGCCACTTCGACGGGGCGGTCTACAACGCGCTCCTCGACGCCCTGGAGCAGCGCCACGACACCTACGACGCCTCCCGGGAGAAGAAGGTTCCCCTGGGGGAGCTCCAGGAAGGGATGGTCCTCTCCCGGGATCTGCGCACCCAGTCGGGCATCCTGCTGGTCCCCCGGGACGAGCCTCTGAAGCCCAGCTACCTGGAGAAGATCCGCACCTTCACCGCCCTCTATCCCACGGACCCGCACGCCTATGTGGTGAGGGGCGCGTGACGGGTGAAGAGTGAGGGGCGGTGTCCGATCGGTCGGATCCGTCGGATCGGTCGGATCGGTCCGATCGGGGCCGCCCCCAACACGCAACCTCCAACGAGCAACGCGCAACGGCCCATGTCCGACTTCGACGAACAGACCCGCACCTTGACCGCCAAGGTCGTCTACTACGGGCCTGCCCTCTCGGGAAAGACGACCAACCTCCTGGCGCTTCACGACCGGCTCCAGGGCCGCACGGCGGGGGAGCTCCTGGTGCTCGACACCAAGAACGACCGCACCCTCTTCTTCGACCTCCTGCCGCTTCGCTTCCGGGCCGAGGGGGGGCTCACCGTGCGCCTCAAGGTCTTCACCGTGCCGGGCCAGGTGGCCCACGACGCCACGCGAAAGGCCGTGCTCAGCCGGGCCGACGCCGTGGCCTTCGTGGCCGACAGCCAGCTCTCCCAGTCCACGAACAACTTCGAGAGCTTCCGAAACCTCGAGGAGAACGCGGGGCGGGTGGGGCTCGCCTTCGACCGGCTCCCCCTGGTGGTCCAGTACAACAAGCGCGACCTCCCCGACGTGGTGCCCGAAGCCGAGGTGCGGCAGCGCTGGGGTGCGGCGGGGGTGCCGGTGGTCTTCTCTTCGGCGCTCCGGGGCGCAGGCGTCGCCGAAACCTTCCAGGAGCTCCTCCGGGGGCTCCACGGCGCCCTGGAGGCAGAGATGGGGCTCGCGTCCCGGTGGGGCGTGCCCGCGGCGTCCTTCGTGGCGGGGGTCTTTTCCGGAGCTGCGCCGTGAGCCTGGCGGCCGCCCCGGGCCTCGGGCCCTTCGACCGGGAGGTCGCGCTCGGAGAGCTCCTCGACCCCCGCAAGCTCGACGGCTGGGCTGCCGGGGTCTGCCGAAGCTTGGGCATCGGGGCAGCCGTGACCGGCGCCTCGGGGGAGCTCTGTGCCTGCCGCCTGCCCCTGGAGGGTTCCCTGGGGGAAGCGCTCCGCGCCTCCCTCGCCGAGGCGGCGGCCGCGTGGTGTGCCGACCTCGACGCCCTGGGCCGGGCCCCCGGGGGGAGCGAGGAGCGGGAAGCCTCCGGCTTCACCTGGCGGGCCGCGCCCCTCTGGAGCGGGGCCGACCCCGTGGGGCTCCTGGTCCTGGGCCCCCGCCTGGAGGCTGGGCGCCCCTGGGGTGCGGCCGGGGAAGCCCTGGCCCGGGTCCGCCCGGGGACGGTGCGGGCGCTCCTGCCAATTCTCCGGGAGAGCCTGGAGTGGATCATCCGGTCCGAGACCGCCCGCCGGATGGTTTCGGCCCTGCACCTGGAGACCGTGGAGGACGGCCAGCGGGAGCTCGCCGAGGCCAACCAGCGCCTGCGGGACTCGGAAGCCCAGCTCCAGTTCCTGGTGGAGGACCTCTCCCGGGGGGTCCAGGCCGCGGCGGAAGAGACAGCCCGGGCCCAGGGCGAGGCGTACCTCCGGGAGAAGCAGGCGAGCGTGGGCCGGCTCGCCGCGGGGATCGCCCACGAGATCAACAACCCCCTGGCCTTCGTGGCCGGGAACCTGGGCACGGCCCGGCAGTACCTGGAGGATCTGTTTCCTGTCCTGGAGGCGGCGAGGGGGATGGTCGAGGGCGACGCCGACGAAGACCCGGCCCGGCTCCGGGAGGCCTCGCGCTCGGTGGACCTGGGCTTCTTGCTGGAGGACTTCCGCGCGCTCTTGGACGAGGCCCGGGAGGGCGCCGACCGGGTCTCCCGCATCGTTCGGGACCTCAAGGACTTCAGCCGGGTCGATCGGGTGGAGGGGGGCCGCGTCGACCTCGGCGAATCCCTCCACACCGCGGCCCGGCTCGCCGCCGGCCGGGCGGCAGACGGGGTGGCCTTGTCCATAGAGGAGCATTCCGAACCCGTCCTCGTGGTGGGCGACGGCGCGGCGCTCCACCAGGCCCTCTGGAACCTCTTGGAGAACGCCCTGTGGGCGGCGGCCCAGGGGGGCACCCGGGTGCGCCTGGCCTGCGGGAAGAGCCCCGGCGGCGAAGCCTGGTTCGAGGTGGAGGACGACGGCCCCGGCGTCCCGCCCGAGTGCCTGCCGCTTCTCTTCGACCCCTTCTACACCACGAAGGAGGTGGGCGAGGGGGCGGGGCTGGGCCTGGCGGTGGTGCGCGACGTGGCCCGGGCCCACGGGGGGCGGGCGGAGGTCTTCTCCGAGCCGGGCCGGGGCGCCCGCTTCCGGGTGACCCTCCCGGTTGGGGACCTCCCTTGAGCCGGCTGGCGAACCTCTTCCTCAAGGACCCCGGGGCGGCGCCCCCGCCCGAGGCGCCCCCGGCGCGCTACCGGCTCCTCTTCGTCGACGACGAGCCCAACGTCTTGCGGGCCCTCCAGCGCATCTTCCGGAAGGAGAACTACGAGATCCGCACCGCCGCCACCGGCGAGGAGGCCCTGCGGCACTTCGACGGCGACCGGCCCCCCCAGCTCGTCATCTCCGACCACCGCATGCCGGGCATGACCGGCGCCGAGCTGCTCAAGCGCATCAAGGACGAGCACCCCGACGCCATCCGCATCATGCTCACCGGACACGCCGACGTGGACGCCGTCATGGGGGCGGTCAAGGAGGGGGCGGTCTACAAGTTCATCACCAAGCCGTGGAACGACGAGGACCTGCGCATCACGGTGGCGCTCGCCCTGGAGCAGTACGACCTCATCCAGGAGAACCGGCGGCTGAAGGAGGACGACCGCTCCAAGGAGCGGGAGATTCGAAATCTGCGGCGCTTCGCCGAGGCCAATAGGAGCCAGCTCGGCCGCTTCCTGGTGCGCCACGGCGTGATCGCCGAGGCCGACCTCGCCCGGGCCCGCAAGGCCCAGCGGGAGGGCTCCACGGACCTCGTGCGCGCGCTCCTGAGCCTGAAGCTCGTCACCGAGGACGCCATCGTCTCGGCCCTGGTCCGGGAGCTCAAGCTCGACGTGGTGAGCCTGCCCGAGTGGCGGGTGCCCAAGGAGGTGCTCGCGTTCCTGCCCCGGCGCACCTGCGAGGACGCGGGCATCCTGCCCCTGCGGGTGGAGGGCAAGAAGCTCGTGGCGGCGATGCTCGACCCCACCGACCACTACCAGCTCAACGAGCTCGCCTTCATCACCGGCCTCGAGGTCTCCCCGGTGCTCGTCCGGGCCTCGGAGCTCCAGGCCAAGATCGACGAGGTCTTCGGCGAAGTCTCCGCCGCCGAGAGCATGGCGGATCTCGTGGCGGCCTACGACCCCCTGGACGCGGTGGAGGTGGTGCTGGAGGAGGAGGGGGAGGAGGACCTGGAGGCGCTCCTGCGCTCCAAGGACCAGCCCCCGGCCATCCGCATCGTCAACGCCATCCTGGCCGAGGCCGTGCGCCTGGGGGCGAGCGACGTCCACATCGAGCCCCGCACCAAGCACGTGGCCGTGCGCTACCGCATCGACGGGCTCCTCACCGACAAGATCCAGGTGCCCCCGTCGATCCACCTCTCGGTGGTGAGCCGCCTCAAGATCATGGCCGAGCTCGACATCGCCGAGCGCCGCCGCCCCCAGGACGGCCGCATCACCGTGAAGACCGCCCGGAAGATCGTGGACCTGCGGGTCTCGACCCTGCCCACCATCCAGGGGGAGAAGGTGGTGCTCCGGATCCTGGACCGCAATGCCGCCGTGCGCCGGCTCTCGGAGCTCGGCCTGGGCGAGGGCGACGCCGAGACCCTGCGCCGGCTGGCCCGGCGGCCCCAGGGGATCGTGCTCACCACCGGCCCCACGGGGTCGGGAAAGACCACGACCCTCTACGCCCTGCTCGCCGAGTCCTTCGACCCCCGGAAGAACTACGTGACGATCGAGGACCCGGTGGAGTACTACCTGGAGCAGGCGGGCCAGGTGTACGTGAAGGAGCGCATCGGCCTGAACTTCGCCTCGGTGCTGCGCTCCGTGCTCCGCCAGGACCCGGACGTGATCCTCCTGGGGGAGATCCGGGATCTGGAGACCGCCCAGGTCTCCTTCCACGCGGCCCTGACGGGGCACCTGGTGCTCTCCACCCTCCACACCAACTCCGCCGCCGCCACGGTCGTGCGCCTCCTGGATCTCGGGCTCGACCGGGCCGTCATCACCGCAGCGCTCCACGCCATCGTCTCCCAGCGCCTGGTGCGGCGCCTATGCCCAGCGTGCACCGCCTGGGCCGATCCCGACCCCGCCGTCCTGGCGGAGCTCGACCTGGGTGCGGGCTGGGCCGGACCGGCGCCCGCGGGCCGCGGCTGCGAGGAATGCCACGGGTCGGGGTACCGGGGGCGGCTCGCCCTCACGGAGATCCTGGAGATGAGCGATCCCCTGCGCGAGCTCGTGCGGGGGGGCGCGTCGGAGCGGGAGCTCCGGGAGGCCGCCCGGGAGTGGGGCCTCCGGTCCCTCCTGGAAGACGGCCTCGCCAAGGCCGCCGGCGGGCTCACCACCCTGGAGGAGATCCTGCGGGTGCTGGGCCCCCAGGGCCGCGCCACCCGCCCCTGCCCCGCCTGCGGGTACCCCGGCGAGCTCCACCACTTGGCCTGCACCGCCTGCGGCGCGCTCCTTCGCCGCACCTGCCCCGCCTGCGCCGGCCCCCTGGCCCCCGCCTGGTCCTTCTGCCCCGCCTGCGCCGCCCCCGCCAACGGCGGGCCCGTCCCCGGGTGAGACGGCGGCAGCGCCCGTTCTTGGGCAGGCTTGTAGGTGGTGCCGTTCCAGGACTATATTTGGTCCACTCTCAGAGGAGACGACGGCATGAGGCTCTCCGGCCAGATCAAACCAATCAGCTACCTGAAGGCGCACGCCGCAGACATCGTGCGAAGTCTGGCGGACGGCAGATCGCCCCTTGTGATCACCCAAAACGGCCAGGCCAAGGCGGTCCTACAGGACATCGAAAGCTACGAGCAGACCCAAGAAACGATGGCGTTGCTGAAGATTCTGGCTTTGGGAACACGCCAGGTGGAAGAGGGCAGGGTTCGGCCCGCAGGTGAAGTCGTCCGGGAGCTTCGTGAGCGGAGGAAAGCTCGCTGATGTCGTTCCGGGTACTCTTGACCGACGATGCGGGCCAAGACCTGGAGGACGTGTACGATTACATCGAAGCGCATGACGTGCCGGGCAAAGCCGATCATGTGCTCGACAAAATTCAGGAGGCCCTCTCAACGCTTTCCGAGAATCCGCATCGGGGAGCCTTTCCCAGGGAACTGCTCGCCCTGGGCATCCGAGAGTATCGGGAGATCTTCTTCAAACCCTACCGCATCATCTACCGCGTTCTCGGCGACGGCGTCTACGTTCTCATGATTGCCGACGGGCGCCGAGACATGCAGGCCCTGCTGGAGCGCCGGCTGGTGCAAGCCGGATAGCCGTAGATGCAGGGAGTCCCCCTCCATGGCCGAAGTGTACGAGGACTTGACCCTGCCTCCCGCCTCGGCACAACTTGCACCGTAGCTGCGCCCAGCGCCGCGCCTCACCTCCCCGCAGCTCTTCGGCCGTCCCAACCGACTGCAGGCGGGATTGCCCCCGGTAGGAGCCTGCTCCCGCAGGCGATGCGGCCCCGCAGGGCCGCTCCGGACCGGCCTTTGGCCGGATCGCCGGCAGGAGCCGGCTCCTACAAGGGTGATGTGGCCGCGCAGGGCTCTCCCCGTGGCCGCAATTGACCCTCATCGCCGCTCCATGATAGGAGCGCTCCATGATCGAGAGCGCTGCGCCCGCCCCCGAAGTCTCCCGTTTCGTCACCCGCTGGCGCGCCTCGGGCGCGGCCGAGCGCGCCAACTACCAGCTCTTCCTCGCCGAGCTCTGCGATGTCCTCCAGGTTCCCCGCCCCGACCCCGCGCTTCCCGACGAAGCGGGAAACGCCTACGTCTTCGAGAAGACCGTGCACTTCGCCAACCCCGACGGCACCGAGAGCCTCGGGCGCATCGACCTCTACCGGCGGGGCTGCTTTGTGCTGGAAGCCAAGCAGGGGGTGAGCCTCTTGGCCAGTCCGACCGGTCCGACGCGTCAGACGGGTCCGACCCGGCCCGCCCGCCGGGGCACGGCGGTTCGCGGTACCGGCGCCTGGGACGCGGCCATGGTGGCCGCCCGGGGCCAGGCCGAACAGTACGCCAAGGCCCTGCCCAGCGGCGAGGGCTGGCCGCCGTTCCTGGTGGTCGTGGACGTGGGCCACGTGGTGGAGCTCTTCAGCGACTTCACCGGCACCGGCAAGCGCTACCTGCCCTTCCCCGACGCCCGCACTTTCCGTATCCGACTGGCCGACCTGGAGCACGACGACGTGCGTGCCCGCCTGCGGGCCGTATGGCTCGACCCGAGCTCGCTGGACCCCGCCCGGGCCAGCGTCCGGGTCACCCGCGAGGTGGCCGAGCGCCTGGCCACCCTCGCCCGCTCCCTGGAGGAGGCCGGCCACGAGCCCCACGACGTGGCGTCGTTCCTCATGCGCTGCGTCTTCACCATGTTCTCCGAAGACGTGGATCTGCTGCCTTCAGGCTCCTTCACCCGGCTCCTGGAGGAGGCCCGGGAGCAACCCGACCTCTTCCCCCTGATCGCCGAGTCCCTGTGGGAGTCCATGAAGACCGG
The DNA here is from genome assembly GCA_040756475.1 of Thermodesulfobacteriota bacterium. Classification (NCBI taxonomy): domain Bacteria; kingdom Pseudomonadati; phylum Thermodesulfobacteriota; species Thermodesulfobacteriota bacterium. The sequence continues at coordinate 2,297 of JBFLZB010000125.1, read as the reverse complement.
CGGCTTCGCCCCGATCCTCAAGCACAAGGTGCTGCGCTTCAACGGCAACCTCTTTGCCGAGCGCGGCGCCCTGCCGCTCACGGCCGAACAACTGCGCCTGCTCCACGAGGCCGCCCGGGCCGACTGGAAGAGCGTGGAGCCGGCGATCTTCGGTACCCTCCTGGAGCGGGCCCTGGACCCCGTGGAGCGCCACCGCCTCGGCGCCCACTACACCCCCCGGGCCTACGTGGAGCGTCTGGTGGTGCCCACCCTGGTGGACCCCCTGCGCGAGGAGTGGGAGGCCGCCCAGGCCGCCGCGGTCACCCTGGCCAACCAGGGCCGGCTCAAGGAGGCCCGGGACGAGGTGCGGGCCTTCCACCGGCGGCTGTGCGCGGTGCGGGTGCTCGACCCGGCCTGCGGCAGCGGCAACTTCCTCTACGTGGCCCTGGAGCACCTGAAACGCCTCGAGGGCGAGGTGCTAAACGCCCTCCACGAGCTCGGCGAGGGCCAGATGGGCCTGGATCTGGCCGGCCTCACCGTCGACCCCCACCAGCTCCTGGGCATCGAGGTCAACCCCCGGGCCGCGGCCATCGCCGACGTGGTCTTGTGGATCGGCTACCTCCAGTGGCACTTCCGCACCCGGGGCCGGGTGATGCCCCCCGAGCCCGTGCTCCGGGTCTTCCACAACATCGCGTGCCGCGACGCGGTTCTCGAGTGGGACCGCACCGAGCCCGTGCTGGACGAGGCGGGCAACCCCGTCACCCGCTGGGACGGCGAGACCACGAAGCCCCACCCCGCCACCGGCCAGCTCGTGCCCGACGAGACCGCCCGGGTGCCCGTGGTGCGCTACGTGAACCCCAGGAAGGCCCAGTGGCCGGAGGCGGACTTCGTGGTCGGGAACCCGCCCTTCATCGGCAACTGGCGCATGCGAACGGCCTTGGGGGACGGGTACACAGAAGCGCTGCGCGAGGCGCATCCGGAGGTCCCCGAGTCCGCGGACTACGTGCTGTACTGGTGGGACCACGCGGCGGAGCTGACCCGGGCGGGAGCCCTGCGGCGGTTCGGCCTCATCACGACCAACAGCCTCCGGCAGGTGTTCGCCCGCCGGGTGTTGGAGCGGCACCTGGAAGCCCGGGAGCCCCTCTCCCTGGTTTTCGCCATCCCGGACCACCCTTGGGTGGACAGCGCCGACGGCGCCGACGTCCGAATCGCCATGACCGTGGCCGAGGCGGGAGAGCGACCCGGCTCGGTCTATGAGGTAGTCCGGGAGGACCGAAGCGAAGCCGCGGTCCTCCTGTCGGAGGTGTGGGGCAAGATTCGAAGCAACCTGACCTGCGGCGCCGATGTGGCGGCGGCCATTCCCTTGACGGCGAACGACGGCCTTTCGTCACCCGGGGTCAAACTACACGGCGCGGGCTTCATCGTAACGCCCGAGGAAGCGCGCGCCTTGGGCCTGGGACGGATTCCCGGCCTGGAGAACCACATCCGCCCTTACTTGAACGGCCGCGACCTGAATCAGCGAGCCCGTGGCGTGATGGTCATCGACCTCTTCGGGCTCACTGCGGAGCAGGTGCGGGAGTGCTATCCGGAGGTGTACCAGTGGGTGCACGAGCGGGTGCAACCGGAGCGTCGGGCCAACGCTGGAAGGACCAAGGACGCAGACGGCTACGCCGAGTTGTGGTGGCTTTTCGGTAAGCCGAGGCCAGAGCTCCGGAAAGCCCTTGGTGGTCTCCCGCGCTATATTGCCACCGCAGAGACCTCCAGGCACCGCTTCTTCGTGTTCCTGGACGCCTCGATCTGCCCCGACAACAAACTGGTCGCGATAGCTCTTGGCGACGCGTACTGGCTCGGAGTCCTCTCCAGCCGGGTTCACGTGGTCTGGGCGACCGCTGCCGGCGGCCGCCTCGGGGTCGGCAACGACCCTGTCTACGTCAAGTCCCGATGTTTCGACCCCTTCCCCTTCCCGGCCCTGGGTAGGGACGGCTCGCCGAGCCGTCCGCAGGGCTCCGGCGCTCTCGGCGAGAGCGCCCTACCGGATCGGATCCGCGACCTGGCCGAGCGGCTCGATGCCCACCGCAAGCGCCAGCAGGCGCTCCACGAGGGGCTCACCCTCACCAAGATGTACAACATGCTGGAGAAGCTCCGTAGGGCGGGGCTCGCCCCGCCGCAACCGAGCCCTGCGGCAACCGGCGTCGGGGCGAGCCCCGACCTACGAGAGACGGGGCTGACCGCGGTCGAGCGCGCGATCCACGAGCAGGGGCTGGTGTCGGTACTGCGCGAGCTCCACGACGAGCTGGACGCGGCGGTGTTCGAGGCCT